>DAOWDW010000056.1 GCA_030638845.1 Candidatus Peregrinibacteria bacterium
AATTGGAACAAGTGCTATGGGAATGATAAGAAACGAAAGAAAAACCCCAGCTGACATAAGAACTAGACCCATTAACAGCGCTAGCATCTTCATTTTAATAGTTTTGTAACTGGAACATTTAGGGCATTTTTCCTTATTTCCTTTGTCGCTTGAAGTTCGCATAGCATCCTTTAAGTCTGCTTTGCAGTGTTTGCACTTAACAGCCTCTTCTAATATTTCTTCAGCACATAAGGGGCATTTTTTCGTACTTTGTTTAGAATCAGATTGAGCCATATATATAAATGAAATTGTAGAATTTGCTGAAACTATACATCCCGAAGTATCGGGGTGTAAATATATATACTAAAAATAGACAATAGTAGAGATGAATTCACGAATAGCTCAAAAATTATCAAAGAGAATAAAATTCTTTCGGAATGAGAGAGGTTTAACCCAAGAAGAAGCAGCAAAAAAGTGTGGCATTAAGTATAAATACTACCAAGAACATGAGAGTAATAATGCTCGTGATATGAGATTAAGTACTATGGAAAAGATTTCAGAAGGATTAGACGTATCACTTACAGACCTATTTAATTTTGAAGATTAGAATCTTCTACGGTGTGCTGTTAATGTATAGTATTAATAATGCTAAATTTGATTATTAATCATTGGGATAAAGTACTTATTATATTGTTTGCAGGATTAAGTGCTTTGTTTGCAGGATTAAGTGCATGGCTTTCTTATTTGGCATATGCACGTGACAAGGCAAGTATAAGAGTAAAAATAAACTGGGCTATGATTGGAATGACTAATGGTGAAGGTATAGCAGGGATCTCATTTACTGCTGTTAATCATGGACGTAGACCAGTAATTATTGAAAGTATGCATATTTTATTAAAAGATCAAAGAGCATTCTTTTTACCAGAACGTAGTCCAATTATTGCCCATCAAAGTGATAGATTGCCCAAGACATTAGGAGAGGGTGAATCAATAAGCATGCTGTTCTATGCTCCGCCGCTTATTGCAGAACTGGAAAATGAAGGACTTATTGCTCAATATTTTTGTTTTAAAGATACAACTGGAAATACATATCGTAGAAAAGTAAAAAGGAATCTATTAAAGAATAGAGACTAATCCAAATCGTATTTTTATATTAATGGAAATAGAGTAGAATAACTTTGTTCCGTATTTTCGCCGAAGAGGCGTTAAACCTTATACAGATACGGATACAGTAATTCGCCCTCGCCCCCGCAGGCGTAAAACGCGTAAGAATTACAAGATAGTTTACTTGTTGTTCTTATGTCTATTGAAGGCGAAATATCGGCAAAGCAAGCAAAATGTCCTTATACGGTCAAGGTTTTGGAGTGGAGTGATGAACAGAAGCAAGCATGGTTTGATGATCTTTTCTTACTAATTATAGATATGTATATGGATGCAGAGTCACTACAACCAGAATTACCCATATTTGAAACAATCAAATAGTTCTACTATGGTATAGTATGCAGTATGAAAGATGGTGCTGTGCTCTATTGTCGTGTTTCTACTGATGATCAAGTAGGAAATAACTCACTTCCTATTCAGTTAAAGGATTGTATAAAAAAAGCAGAAGAATTGGAGTGCAAGGTTTTGAAAGAATTTATTGAAGAAGGAGAAAGTGGAGCAAAAATGGAACGCTTACAGAAGAGAATGCTTGGAACACTGGAAGTTCCGCCAATGATAACTCTTTCCAAGATTCCTATAACTGACAGTTCAAAGTTGGTAGCCCCAAGGAGAATCGAACTCCTGTTACCAGGATGAAAACCTGGCGTCCTAACCACTAGACGATGGGGCCAAATAAAGAAAAAAGATCAGATAAATATACTGCGCTAGTGCAGTACGGGATAGATTGCACAAAAAACTCGTATATGTACAGAGAAGAATGAATAATTTTTTATTTTTTGTATTTATCCATATACTTTTATAGTATGCCTTTTTATTTTTATTTAGCTCGTTGTGCAGATAATTCTTTATATTCTGGTTCTTGTATAAATCTTACAGAAAGAGAAAAGATGCATAATGATAGGAAAGGAGCTAAATATACGAGATCACGATTACCTATCAAATTTGTGTATCACGAAGAGTTTTTAACACTATCAGAAGCAAGAAAACGTGAAGCAGAGGTTAAAAAATGGAGTAAAATAGAGAAAGAAGCTCTTATCTTAAAAAAATGACGTCATAAGAAGGTGATTTAGGATTAAAAATATGCTATAATAGTTCGATGAGCTTGAATTTTCTTAATCGGCTAACAACTGCTTCTGTAATATCTTGCGGGCTATTATTTTTAACTCTTGGTTCTACAGAAACTTTAATTGGATCTTCTGTGACTTGGGAAACGTATGGATCAACTTCTTTGGAGGGGCTATCTACTGCAATAGAATATGAGCAATTGCATACGGCGGCTCCTGTAAAAGCATCTGCAACTGCAGGTATAAATGTAATTATTGGAACATTATTTGTTTTGGTGGGGCTTTTCTTTCATGCATTTATTACGCTTCGCAGAAAGCCAATATCAGATGTACATCCTAGAAAAATTGTTAGAGTTCTTTGGATGGAGATATGGTAGATTGGGTTACAGGTTACAGGTTAGTAGGATAGATGAATTTATTTTTCTGCTTTTTCCTCTTTTTCCAATTCCTCTTGGTTTTCTTTAATTTCTGTCGCTGCGTCTTTTAAAAATCTTTCAACCCCTTCTTGCTCTTCTACTTTTTCTATTTTCTCTTTTTTTTGCATATCTTTCTTTTTTAGTTTTGCAGGAATATTTGGAAGTCCTACAAAAAGAGTATGTTCAGATTTTTTATTTACTGTCCAAAAGTTAGCATTTGCAGATTCCAATATTTCCCAAGAAATAGATAAATCTAGTTCTCCAAAGTTTGAAGGTACTATATCTAAATTACTTTCTTTATTTTTACATGGTTCGAAGTCTTTGGTAACTATTTTTTCTCCTGTGTAGGTTATGCCTATTGCTACTTGGTCAGAATGAGGTTCTGTATGAAGTACAAGTGTAGTTCCTCTATTTGCAAGGTGTACTGCTCCAACAATTAGAGAGCTAAGTACATGTCTTAGCAGTGGAGCGTCTAGCATAATGAATGTATCATGCGAAACTTGTCCAAAGCCGACACGAATTCCTTTTGTGCCTGCTAGTGATTCACTATCGTTTTTGGTATCTCTTATTAATTCCAATATATCTGTAGGTACTGGATTGTATTGCACTACTCCTCCAGAAATTCTCATTACTTCTAGTAGTTCATTGGTTAGACCTATTAGTCTTTTAAAAGAAGAGTCCATATTCATTACACTTTCTTTTTGTGTTTTTGAAAGTTTACCCATTTCTCCAGAAAGCATTAATTCTGTCATCCATCTAAGACTTGTTAATGGAGTTCTTAATGTATCTGCTGCCATTCGTACAAACGAAGATTTTTTAACAGTAGATTTTTTAGTTTTTCTTAGCCCATGTGCGTAAGTTTGCAAAAATGCAAATGCAATAATTAGAAGCAATATACTGACAGTGCTAAATATAAATAGTGGTAGCAATGGGCTTGCCATACTAAATAGTGGTTCTTCAAAAATTTCTTTTTGTATTCCATTAAAAAGAGTTGTATTAATTAAAATGGCAATCGAACCAAGTAATAATGGACCTACAAATATTTGTAGTATTTGTAGTTTTTTTATTTTTGCCTTTGCAGATTTGCTATTTTCAATCATTTTTCTCTTCTGGGAGAATAGTGTTATCTAAAAATGAATCGAAGGTTGGAGTATCTATTTCTTGTAGTTCTTTGTTATTTTTTGGAAGTACTATGTTCCATAGTCCTGCAATAAAGAAGCAAAGCGAACATAGAGCAGGTAGAAGTAGTGGCAAATCCCAAAATATAAAGAGTGGCAAAACGCTAATTCCAAGTATAGCAAATGTAATCGGAGAAATGTCTCTATGCCTATACATTCCAATAATTAGACCTGTAAAAAGAATAATTGCACTTAAAAATATAACAGGAAGTAGTACAAATTTTTGCAAAAGAACTTCACTAGAAATCATTTGTGAAATATACAGTTGAACATTTGGTAACGATAAAAAGAGACTGTATCCCGTTAGGATAAGAGAGCCAAATATTACTGTAACTACTTCTTTTTTAGATGATGAAAGCTTCATATTAATATAATGATAGCACGGGAAGTAGGATGGTAGGCAAGTAGGCGAGTAGGCAAGTAGGTTAGTAGGTAGGTGAGTAAAAAAATAAGATTAAAAAAAGGAGGCATAGGCCTCCTTTTTCCTATTGCATTGCGTAAGGTTTTACGCAGCGTTTTGCGCTGAGAAACATTCTCGGCAGAGTACAGGTTTTTCGCCGTTTGGCTTGAATGGAACCTGACATTCCGCACCGCAATCTGCACAAACTGCGTCGTGCATTTCGCGAGGTCCTCCACGCTGAGACTTTCTTGCCTGACGGCAGTCTTTACAACGCTGAGGAGCGCTTAAATCTTTGGAGGCGTAAAACTCCTGTTCACCTTCTGTGAACGTAAATGCTGAGCCGCAATCGCGACAGGTGATCTCCTGATCAGCCATAATATGAAGAAGGAAAAATATATAATTACATTCCTTCTCCAGTCTTGTTTTCAAGGTCGTTTCGAAGGATGTACGCAAGATTTTGCTCGTATTGACCTTCTACGTCAAGGAGAAGGTGTATTTTATTTTAGGGAATGAATTGCTGTATTCTTATCAAAAATTAGGTGAGATTTATTGTCTAACTCTAGTAGCTCTATAGTTTTTTCTGCTATTTTCTCTGGTTCTTCCATTATTTTCTTTTTTTCTTCCATTTGTTCTTTAGTAGTATCTACTCGTGTTAATTCTGTATTTACAGGCCCTGGGCATAATATTTCTACACTATAATTTGGATATGTTTTTGAAATTATTTCTCCCATATCCATCATCATTTTTTTTGAAAGCCCATAAAGTGCAGGGTTTGTTGGAAGATTTATGGCATGCCTTGAGCACATTTGAACTATTTTTGCATTTGGTGAGAGCTTTTGTTTTAAAGCTTTAAGTACAAGCCAAGCGCCTTTTACATTAACTGCAAAAAGTGCATCAAAATCTTCTTCTGTATTTTCAAGTATTTCGCCTCGTCTCATAATTCCTGCGTTGTTTATTACTATATCCAAAGTACCTTTAATCTTATTAACAGCATCTTCAATTTGATTATATTTAGTAATATCTACTGTAAAATGGGTTATATCTTCAGATGAATTTGTATTTGGCTTTATATCAAATGAGATTACTTTTGCACCCTTTAAAATAAGCGCGTCACTTATTGCTTTTCCAATTCCAGAACTTGCCCCTGTTATTAAAACAGTTTTATTCTTTAAATTCATGATTTGTAGTATAGCAGTACAATATTTTATGCCATAGTTTCTTATTTTAGTTAACTGCAGGTATTCTTTAGGTACTTATTTTCTTTATGCCAGTAATTATTCAAAATCTTCTGTTAATATTTTGTTTATTCTTGGTTTTAACCATTGTAATAACTGTTATTTCACATGTTTTTATACCAGTTCCTTTCATTCCTACACCAAAAAAAGTAGTTGATAAGATTTTACAATTTGCAGAAATTGGAGAGGGTGATGTTTTTTATGATCTTGGTGCAGGAGACGCTAGAATTCTTACTGCTGCAAAAGCACGATTTCCATCTATATTGGCTATTGGAGTTGAGTTTATTCCAACTGTTTGGCTTTTGGGTAAACTGCGTATTTTCTTTTCCAGAAAAGATGTTAAATTAATTTTAGGTGATGCAAGGAATGTAAATCTTTCTAATGCAGATTGTGTTTTTGTCTATTTACTTCCAAATATGATGGATCAGTTGGAGCAAAAGTTTGATAAGGAGCTTAAGGAAGGAACTCGTATTATTTCTTATGCGTTTTCTTTTAAAAATAGAAAATCCGAAAAAGAGATAGCAGTTCCTTGGCTTTCAGGAGAGAGGCAACTACGTATGTACAGATGGTCTGCTCCTAAGTATCCAAATAAAGAGGAAGATGTAGTACATAACAATTAGCATTGGTGAGATATACGGTATTTCTAAAGAGGCAAGTGGTATTTGTGAAAAATAACTAGCAACTAATATTATCCACTGCAAAAACCCCCATCCTAAATATGCAATAAGCTGTCCTCCAAAAAACCAAAAAAAGCTAACAACTACTCCTAAAAATCCCAGCATCATCGCAAGTGGAATGCACGGAGCAATTAATAAATTTGCGATAGGTGCTATAAGAGACAGCCTTCCAAAGAGTAAAACAATAATAGGGACAGCACTTAATTGTGCTGCTATTGTCATAGTAAATGCTTCGCGCATACTTAGAATATCTGGTACTTTCTCAGTCCATTTTTTAAGTATTGGTCCCAATTCAACTAGACCAATTACTGCTAAAAATGAGAGTTGAAAACCAGCGTCGTACCATAGCATTTTTGGGTTATAAAGAATCATAAAAAATATAGTCCAAAGCAAAGTAAGTCTGGCGTTGGACTGTCTTCCTGTCTGAAGGGCTAAGAGCCCAAGTATTCCCATAATTGCTGCACGCACAACTGCGGCGCTTGCTCCTACAAATACAGTAAAAGCAATTATTGCCAAAACTTCTGGGAAAAATCTTAGTTTTAGTGGAATCCAAAAAAGCAGACTCCCAATAATTGTTATAACAATTGTTATATTGTAACCAGATATTGCAATAATGTGAGTTAGCCCTGTTGTATTAAAGCTTTCCATTAGGTGGTCTGGTATTCCTTTTCTAGATCCCGTTAGAAGCCCTGCCATAAAAGATGCATGAGGCTCTGAATATATTTTATTTATCTGTAGTTCAAATCTATTTTTAACTGAGTATAACCATCTTTTTATAGATGGTTTTCCTGTTTTGATTATTTTACTATTTGCATAGTAGATTACTGAGTATATTTCTTCTCTACTTAAGTAATTTGCGTAATTAAATTTTTCTATAATTCCGGGTTTTTCCAGTATCCCTGTTATTTGTATTTCATCACCGTATTTATATTCTGGATATCCACTATGGTCAGATACTAATACTCGTCCATTTATATTCTCTATTATTTTTCCAGATGTCGTCTTAATTTTATTTACTTCTATAGTGTACTTTGTTTGCATTGGTCTTTTGTCTGGCTCTGAAATTATTCGCCCTTCTATTCCAACCTTTTGTTCTGTTGCGTACCAGTCTATAAATAGGGGGGAGGGTATATATGTTGATCTTTGAACATTCCACATAGAAAGTGTGGCTCCTATGCATCCAGAAAATATTAGAAAGCCTATGGCTTTTCTTTTTTTAAAAAAGATAATAACCATCAATCCTACTATTGGAAGTACAGACCAAAGCAAAGGTGTTGGTGAAATCCATCTTAAAAAGAATGTAAATATAATAAATGTGCCAAGTATTGAGTAGGAAAATAGATGCAAAGGCATAGTTTGTTAGTATCTATTAATCAGAATTTTATTAAAAGGCTTTGCATAAATATTGTTTATTATATTTTAGTATCTGGCTTATTTAAGCCAAGAAAGTGGTTCTATTGTGGTTTGGAACAGATTGGTTATTGGTGTATTAGTTATTGGTATGTAGATTATTATTTTCATTAAACAGTGACTAGTATTCTAATTACTAGTAACTAATCACTATTCATAATTTTTAATGTATTTCCTTTTCCTGCTACCCGTATCCATTCTTCTACAGATAGCGTATCTGGTCTTCTGCTTTCGTCTATACCTGCTTTTTTTAGCATTTCCATTCCATTCGGTAATGCTCCTATACTAC
>DAOWDW010000042.1 GCA_030638845.1 Candidatus Peregrinibacteria bacterium
AACATTCAATACAAACGAAAATAGAAAGTCCCCTTCTTCGGTACTAAATAGAATTCTATCAACTTCAACAATATTTGATGATATTGCTTTTATTTTTGTATCTAACAAAAATATTGCACCTATCTCCTGTAATATTAAATCTGCCTTAGCCTTAACTTCTTCTCCTGCACCCACGGTCTGCTCCGCAGAGCCTTGCGGAGAGTGGTGTTCTAATTCATTTTTTTCATTTTCTTTATTTGTTTCATTTATTTTATTTTCGAAGTTAACAGCTAATGTTGCATCTACCGAATGCATCCCCTCTAATTCTTCTAAAGATTCCCATGCATCTGAAGAAAGATGAAGCTCTGTAGAATTTGTAATGTACCTAATTGCCTCTGTCCAATCACGCGCACGCTTTGGGTATCCATGTTCATCTAAACGTAAAATATGCTTAGATGTATCTGTAATAAGAGTAGAAACAAAACCAGAAGGATTAGATAACTTAGGAAAAATATCCACCGTTGCTTCTGCCCACCTTAAGTGAACAAGTGGGCTAACAGCATTTGGTAAGCCATCTGAAATTGGTAAAAGAAAAGATTGAAGAAGCTTAGCCTCTAAAGAATTTAGTTCTTCTCCCAATATCCACACAGTATTTCTATACTTTGGATGTATGGAAAGTAATAATCCAATATCTTCAATTTCTGATAATTGTTTAATTAAAATAGATTTAATTGCAGAATTTTGCGTATAGCTAAGAATTTGAGTTTTAAAATCTATTCCATCAGAAGATGACCACACTTCTGAATATTCTTGATTTTTCAAGATATCCTTAATCCCTTCAATATCTTTTAAATCAATAAGATGTCTTAAATAACCAAACAAATCCTGCCTCCATAAACCTAAAGCATGCAAAGATGCAACTGGCAATTTGTACTCATAAATTGTTTTAACAAAAGAACTAGGCTTAGTATTTCTAGCTTCTGGAAGATTACTTATTGGTACCTGTCTTTTCATTTTAGAAATATTAGCTATCTGCCTCTTTAAGAAATGATGTGGAATATTTTTTACTTCTCGCTGAGTAAGCCATTCTTTTTCATTATCTTCATACGAAACAAATGAATCATTTAAGGAATTCCACTGCATTCCAGAGGGAACAAGTACCATATGCTCCCCTTTCTTTATTAAAACAGGAACATTTATAGCAGCAACAGTTAGATTATTTCCATAAACAGAAAGTGTATAAGAACCATTTACTGAAATAATATTGTAATCTAGTGAACTAACTATTAATTGCCCTACAAAACTAATAAGTGCAGAACCATTTAAGAATGAAATTTTCTCATCTTCTAATATAAAACCTTCTCCACTCAAAATAAGTGCATTCGCACCACTTTTAAGATTTACAATTTCTCCTTCATTACTCGCAATAGATGTAATAGTTGCAGTTTGTGATTTAAAAGTATTACCCCCTTGCCAAAAAGAAAGTGAAAGAAGAACTAAAAAAAGTGGTAAAACCACAAAATGCCTATGAACGAGTACAGTGTTTATTTTTGCCATGAATCAAGTAATTGTAGCAGAAATTGCCTTCAAAAACCATTGCTTCATTGTTTACACTGAGCTTGTCGAAGTGCTTCATTGTTTTATTGCTTCATTGCTTCATTCCCATGAATTGCCCCGTAAAAAGCCAATGCCAAGGCATCTGCCGCATCATCTGGCTTTGGAATTTCTTCAAGTTTAAGAATATGAATTAGCATATCCTGAATTTGCCTCTTATCTGCTTTTCCATCCCCTGTTATAGCAGATTTAAGTTGAAGAGGTGTTGGTTCTAAAATTGAGATATTTGCGCTAGCAATAACCTGTAACAAAACACCTCGTGCTTGAGCTACATCTATAGCAGTTTTTTCATTAGTTTGAAAATAGATTTTTTCTATTACACAAAACTCTGGTTTGTATTCTTTTATATATTCAGATAAATCCTCATGAATTATTTTTAATCTTTCTGAGATTGGAAGCCCAGCTAAAGTTTTAATTGTGCACCAATCAACAACCTGATTAATATTACTACCATCTGCATCTATTACGCCAAGCCCAATAGTTGCAAGGCCAGGGTCTATTCCTATAATTCTCACTTAGTGAGTGTAACAGTTAAATAATATATTGGAATACTGGAGTACTGGAATATTGGTGTACTGGAATACTGGTAATTGGAATATTGGAGTACTGGAATACTGGTCACTATTTAATGATAATCATAATATGGATTACCAATAACCAATAACCAATTACCAATAACTTATTTAATTGTTTTCATATCTTTCATTTCTTTCATTTCTATAACATCAAATCCATCACATCCTTCTGGCACATAAGTAGTAGTAATAAGCACCTGATATCCCTGTAATGAATTTAGTAATCTCTCTTGATGATGAGAATCTAATTCCGAAAATACATCATCTAATAAAATAATCGGCTTTTCTCCGCATCTAAGTTCTAAATACGAAACTTGAAGTAATAATAATGCAAGCAAAGCTGTTCTCTGTTGTCCTCTTGAGGCAAAAGTATCTATAAGCCTATCATCAACAGATATATTCCAATCTTCTCTATGTGGACCAACACTCGTTGCCTGCAATATTATATCTCTCTTTCTATACTGCTTAAGAAGTTCTCTATATTCCATTTGAAGTGCTGCAACCTCTGTTTTATTTCCCTTTCTTTCATATTTAAGCTGAATATTTTTCCATTCCACTTCTCCCAAAGATCGTAATTCCTCAGGAAGTGTAAGCTGAAGAGTCCCAATTAATTCTAACCTTACTGCCGTAAGCATTGCTGCCCCAGTGGATAAATGCTCATCCCAAACATCTAAATCTTCTTCTTTTGCTTTGCCTTCTGCTATTTGGCGAAGAAGAGTATTTCTTTGCTTAAGAATTTTTCCATACCTAAGAAGTGACTTCAAATACTCAGGCGAAACCTGAGAAAGCAATCTATCAAAAAACTTACGTCTATTAGCGGGAGAACCAGTAAATAATTGCAAATCTTGTGGCAAAAAAACAACACTAGGTATAACACCAATTATTTTATCTATAGATACTTTTACATCATTTAAAAAACAAACCTTCTGTACTTTAGGTTGGTTTTGACTTACAACTTCCAATACGCATTTTTCACCAGAATCCGAAATAGCCTCAGCTCTTATTCTATAATAGGTGTTTTCCCACTGAATCATAGAATTCTCATCTGCACCTATACATGACTTAAGAAGAGAAAGTATAGAAATAGACTCTAGAATATTCGTTTTCCCAACACCATTTTTACCTACTAACACATTTACATCTGTACTTGAAAAATTATGCTTAAATTTTCCGTAAGACCTAAATTGTTCTAATTCTAGTAAATTGATTCTCATCAAGAAGAATTATAGCTTAGTAAAAAGTCTCAATACATAAGAAAATACTTACTTCACTTATTTCACTTACTACTTATTTCACTCAAAATTGATGTTCCTTCCTCCACAAGTCTCTTAACAATCTCAAAATATTCCTCACGGTGAATGTATTTATCTAATTTATCTTCAGTTGTCCAAACATAAGAATCTATTTCATCATCATCTACAATTACTTTTGAAGATGGATCTTTCATAGATGCAAATATAAATTCTATTCTTTGCCCGCATACGTTATCTGGTCTAAATTTTCTATATGATTTCGGAAAAGTGTATTGATAAACAATCTCACTTTTTTTAATTAGTGATGCTTCTAGTCCAGCCTCTTCTTTAAGCTCTCTAAGTGCGGCAACCTCAGTAGTCTCCCCTTCCTCTACTCCTCCTTGAGGTAATTGCCATACATCCTTTTTGCGAGGTTTATGAACTAAAAGAACTTGATAATCTTCTCCATCATTATTTGATGATCTTAGTACTACTGCAGATGCACACTTACGAAAAATGTCTTTCACAAAAAAATTATACCTTAATATGAATAAATATTTTCAATAAAAATTATTTAGAGTGTCTCTCCTCTTTCACTTTAACAGATACTCTTTTCCTAAGTCTTGGTGAATATTTTATTAATTTTTTTACATGTTCTTTAAATCCTATACCTTTTTTGTCTTGCTTATGATATTTAACAGTACCCAAACGATCACCCGTTTCGGGACAAAACATGCCGTAAACTGTACGTTTTCCTCGTGACATAACCTACGCAGAATACGGATATTTCGCTTGGATGCAATATTTTTCTACTAATTAT
>DAOWDW010000020.1 GCA_030638845.1 Candidatus Peregrinibacteria bacterium
ATACAAAGCTATAGTTCTATCGTGAGTATGTGGCTCGAAAACACAAATAAGACGACTCGAAGGATACGAATCTTTCAAGGCAAGTAGTGTAGCCATTATTTCTATTGGATGATGCCCATAATCATCATAAACAGTAACTTTAAAATTATAAGTCCCCTTCTTTTCCAAGCGACGCCAACACCCTGAATATCCCTTTAATGAATCATTAGTAATGCTTTCATCAATATTTAAATGCTTTCCTAGAGCCAAAACAAGTTGTGCATTTTGCTGCATATGAATACCAGGAGTTGAAAGCTCTGGGAAAGGAAATTTATCTGCATCAATGCAATCTATATCTAAATTTTCTGTTAATGATTTACTAACACCATCTGAAAGATGTGAGATTACAATTCCATTTGAAGGAAGTAGTTTTAAAAACTGATTAAATGATTTTTGATAATTTTCTTTATTTCCAAAAAAATCAAAATGATCCCCATCTGCATTTGTCAGAAGAACAATATCTGGAGAAAAGTTATGAAAAGAATTTCTATATTCACATGCTTCAAGAATAAAAATATCACTTTTGCCCCATCTCCAATTCCTATTATCAAGATCTTTTAATTTTGTACCCGCTAATATTGTTGGATCTAATCCTGAATCTAGTAATACTTTCGCAGCCATAGCAACAGTCGATGATTTTCCGTGTGTCCCAGCAACAGCAATAACTTTATAATCTTTTGAAAGATCACCAAGAGCCTGTGCATAAGATTTCTGCTTAATTTTATTTTCTGTTGCATATTTTCTCTCGTAAGAATCTTTTGGGATTGCTTCAGAATATACAAATAAATCACAATCCTTTGGAATTTTAGACCCATCTTGGCTCAAATAAATATGAATACCCTGACTACGCAAATCATCAAGAATTTCACTATCTACAGTATCACTACCCGAAACAGTATGCCCCTTTGCATTCTGCAACGCAGCATATGCACTCACGCCTATTCCACCAATGCCAGAACAGAAGATATTCATTATTTTAATACGTTAAATGAGATTTCAGTCTAAAGTGCATAGTGAATAATGAAAAGTGAATAGTTAATAATAAAATACAATACAATTCTACAAATTCTTCAATCATTATTCATTCTTAATTATTAATTATTCATTTCTTTAAGGCTTCAATGATATACTCTAGCCCGTGTCCTATAACTCCTTCGAACCACTCTCACGGCAATTAACAATAATAATTGGACTTGCAGTAGTTGGATTTATGGCATTTGGACTAGCACTTTCGTTTTATAGAAATGTACTTTTTGAAGAAACACTAGAAAATATAGGTGTACAAAATGATGAATTATCTGAAAAAATTACTCAAGGTTACAGAAATTTAGAATATTTCAAATCTGTCCAATACAAAGATAAATACGCAAAAGAAAATTTGAATTTATTAAGCCCAGGAGAAAAAGTACTTATTATTACAGAGGAAAAAAAGAAAATTCTAAATGATAACGAAGAAGAAACATTAAGTGACCAGCAAAGAGCAATGTATTATGAACTACTAAGACAAATGCCAATAATAGAGCATTGGAGGCTTTATTTATTCCATAAAGAAAAAATAGAGGCACTTCAAAAAGCAATATAAATTGGTTGCGGGGGCTGGATTTGAACCAGCGACCTCGAGGTTATGAGCCTCGCGAGCTACCAGACTGCTCCACCCCGCGTCAATCACGCAGTGTATTGTACATACACAATAAAAATGATCAACGAGAATACAAAGGAAAAATTAATATAAGCAGAGTTGCAAACGTGCATGGAGGAGGAGCTAATTTAATTTGATCGATGACGCAAGTAGATGACGAGTAACCCTGAGCAAAATATAAAAATCACAAAAAACCCTATAATCATGTTGATTCCTACTGTTTTTTCCGTACAATTCTTGCACTTATGGCACATAAGAAAGCAGGAGGCTCCACCAGTAACGGCAGAGATAGTATTGCAAAACGCAGAGGCGTAAAACGATTTGGTGGGCAAAAAGTGACCTCAGGAGAGATTTTGGTGCGCCAAAAAGGCTTTTGGTATCGCCCAGGAAATAATGTACATCTTGGTAAAGACTGGACAATTCATGCAGATACAGATGGTACAGTTAAATTTTCTCAAAAAAGACTTACAAAATTCAATGGAAGAAAGGAACGATGCACAATGATTCATGTAGAACCAGTAGCATAAATCATTTAAAATATAATTACTTCACTGATACACTTAATATATGTCTGAACTTGGAGGTATAGAAGGCTTTTCACCCGAAGATGGTATTTCTGGTGTTCCAGAAGAATTAAGCGAAGAAGCCAGGCAACGTTTTGCCGCATCTGCATCTGCAATTCAACAATTACGCAAAGAAGAAAGAAAAAGCAAAAAACGTGACAGCCAAGTCGCTCAGGTAATTATTCAGTTTTTAAGTAATCATTCATACGCACATCTATTTGTATTAATATCAAAACTTGTAGCAAGAAACTGCCCAAGTATTTTTATACTCTCAATTATTTCACTCGTTCATGAAGAATCTAAAAATGAAGTTGAAATATATCTTCAAGAATCTGTGCCTGAAGAAATTAAAGATTTCAAAGGAAGTAGTCAAAGTTTAATGAAAACAAAAGAACTAGATACTGAGACAAATAATCAAATTATTAATTGGGTAACAAGAATGCAAATAATACTGTCACTAGAACCTGAAAATATTCTTACAAGACTTATGATAGACGAAAAAAATATAGATGGGACTGTGCTTCAACTTACAACATTTGTAATACAGGACTTCTTTATTAAAAGTAAAAAAACACTCCCATTTGAAAAGGTACAACCACTTACTGCAAACATACTTCAGTCTGTTTTCGAGCCATTTATGAGTACAGCTAGAAAACACATGTTGGAGGAAAAGAAAGTTAATGAGGAATAAATTGCTCTAAGATTTGAAATACGTAAGTCGCAAACGTGCTTGGAGGAGGAGCCAACCATTATATAATCATAATGCGAGCAGATGGCGAGCGATGACTGAGTATAGCGAAAGAGTCGACTCGTCTCTGCGAGCGAATGTAAGTTAATAATATGACGCGACGACGGAATCACGTTTGCTTGATTTTTTTGGTTCGTTTTTTTATCAAGAAAAAAATGAACATAAAAAGAATGAATCTTATTCTTAATACTCTAACGCTTAAGAACAGACAGAAACGCTTCTTGAGTCAAGGTTACCTTTCCCATATTCTTAAGACGCTTCTTCCCTTTTTTCTGTTTTTCAAGTTGCTTTCGCTTACGCGAAACATCTCCACCATATAACCCTGCTGTAACATCTTTTCTAAAAGCCGATAGTGTTTCTCTTGCAACAACTTTCTGCCCAATAGCAGCTTGAATAGGAATTTGATACTGTGCACGTGGGATTACTTCTTTCAATTTTTTACAAATAATTGCACCAACTGAGTGGGCTTCTATTCTATGAACAATGGTACTTAAAGCTTCAGCTGGTTCTCCTAGAAGTAAAATTTGAAGCTTAACTAAATCCCCTGCTTTGTATCCTATAGAATCATAACTCATAGAAGCATAACCCGCAGTTGATGATTTTAATGTATCAAAGAAATCCATAACTATACTCTGCAAAGGTATTTCGAAATGCATAAGAACTCTATCCGCATCTAAATACTCCATAGAAGATTGAACACCACGACGATCTTGAACCAATTTCATAACCGCTCCAACATCTTCATTTCTACATAAAATTTCCATTTTCACCCACGGCTCCCTTACCTCTACAATATTTGTAGGATTTGGAAAATCTGCAGGATTACTAATTAAAGCTGTATCTGGCTCATCTTCTTTTAATAAACTTGTTCGCACAACATCACCAATGCTCTTCGCAATTACTTTTACTTCATAAAGCACACTTGGTGCAGTAATTATTAGATTGCAGTCGTATTCACGCTCTAGTCTCTCTTGAACAATATCCATATGAAGAAGACCCAAAAAACCAGTTCTAAACCCATTTCCTAGTGCCGCATTTCTTTCTGGCTCTACATTTAAAGCTGCATCATTCATAGCAAGCTTTTTAAGTGCTTCACGTAACTGTGGATAGTCATCTGCTTCTGATGGATAAAGCCCTGCAAAAACCATTGGCTGAAGCACCTTGTATCCTGGTAATGGATTTGCATCCTCCTTGGAGGAAATAGTATCTCCTGTACTTACATCCAATACATCCTTCCCTCCAGTAACAATGTAGCCAATTTCTCCTTCGGAAAGTGAAGAATCCGACACATACTTTGGAGAAAAGTGTCCCAAATCTATAACCTCAAAAGACTTCTTTGTTTTTAAACAATATATTTTATCTCCTTTCTTTAATTCTCCATCCATCATACGAACATATGCAACTGCCCCTCTATACTGGTCCATAACCGCATCAAATATAAGTGCACGAGAACATTTTACATTCTGCTTTTTACATTCTGCATTTAACGGTTTTGGAACTCTATTTATGACTGAACGCAAAAGCTCATCTACCCCACTCCCGTCCTTTGCTGATATTCTCAATATATCTTCCTTTTTACACCCAAGTAATTTTACAACCTCTTCACTAACACGCTCAGGATCTGCAGCGGGAAGATCTATTTTATTAAGAACAGGAATAACCTTTAAATTATGCTCCATAGCCATATATAAAACTGCAATAGTCTGTGCCTGAATACCTTGAGACGAATCCACTAATAATATCGCACCCTCACAAGCCGCCAAACTTCTACTAACTTCGTAACGAAAATCTGTATGACCTGGAGTATCTATTAAATTTAATTGGACTCCCTCAAAGTTCATTCTAACTGGCTGAAGTTTGATAGTAATTCCTCTCTCTCTTTCTAAATCCATAGTATCTAGTAACTGGTGTTTCATCTCACGCTTTTGCAAGGTTCCAGTTTTTTCAATCATTCTATCTGCAAGAGTGGACTTGCCATGATCTATGTGCGCTATAATGCAAAAGTTTCGTATTTCCATAGTAAAGCTCTGCGAAGCAAAGCAATCTTACGTGGAAAAGGCCGCTTCTCATAGCGAGAAAAAGAGAAAATCTAAAACCAAACAATCTATTTTGTGTTACATTGTAATACAGAGAATTTATTTGTGTTACATTGTAATACAATGTGAGATACAAGATATAAAATACAAGATACAAGTTCCTTCTTAGATCTTGAGTCTATCATTATTGCTACATTGATTTCATTGTTTTCATTGATTTCATTAACTAAAGTTCTGGAATATCTGTCAAAACTCCTGCCTGTCGTAATATATTTAAGAATTCTTCACGCAATAGAAGTAAATCATCATAATCTGTTAGATTATTTTCTTTCTCCAATTGCCTCATCCAACTGTACCGTTGTGCATATTTATCTTTTTTCTTTCTTTCAAGCCCATCCATATATACCTTAACAAATTCATCCCTCATTACAGTATCTGCAACTATAGGCGATTCACCTAAAATCCCTTTCTTCAAAGGGAAACGATATGTGAATTCTTTATCATATCTAGCTAGTTTTATTAGCATATCTGCAACACGCTTTCTTAAATTACTATCTGCAGAATCATTTTTAAGAACTAAAAGAGCATCTCTCATATATAAAACTTCCTGACGTTTTTCTAATGCATCTTTAAAGTAATCAACATCTTTCTTATCTACTTCTAGCATTCCAGATGCAAATGGATTTAAGAAATTTCTATATCTTAAAGACTTTCCACTTTTTAGTATTTCATCAAGCAAATCAACTGCCTGCCCTGTCATTTTAGTATCATTTGATGGAGTAATACTATAAGCAATACTCACTTCTGCAGTTGTTACGCCTGCTAGTGCTACAAAACCAAAGGTTCTTCCAGATTTAGATACTATTCTAAGTCCCCTTCCCATTCTAGATGCAATTTTTGGAATTTTTCTGGCTGTAAATACTGCTGTAGTCAAAGCAAATCCACCAGCTGCAATTGCAATCCCAGCAACCATTGCAATAAGTACAGCTATATTTCTTTGTAATCTAGCAAACTCTTTCATTAATCTAGCCCATTCAATATGAACACCAACAACTTCATGTACTTCCTGTAAAAATGTACCGTACTTATTGCTATATTGCTCCCATTCAGTATTTAGTTGATGGAAAAGCGAAGCAGCAACAACTTGTACACCATGTTCTGCAATAAGCTCATCTAAATAAACATCTGTAATTGGCTCTTTAATCAATTCGCTATTTGGAATCTCTTTAAACTCGAGAGATTTTTCTCCACTTAAATATCTCTCTTGATTATTAATTAATTTTTGTGCAGCGTCTAAAGATCCTTGAAGATTTGCAACAGGGTCTTCTGCAATTCTTTCTTTTCCGTCTGGATTTAACCCTCGGAATTTATTTATAGCAGTTAATGTGCTTTTTTGTTTTTCACGCATTCTACCTTTATCTTCTTCGGTTAATTCACTCCAATCTAAAGGATTACCTGCTGAATTGCGTGGCCAACCCAAAGAATCATAAATTCCTTTCATAATTGTATCTTTGCCAAGACCTTTTAACCTATCTCCTGGAATTAATGCAGTTTCAAAGCTAACAAGAATATCAGCTAAAAAACCTATATAAAGCCTTCCGTCCTCATTCCACATTTTTTCTAGTTCTTCTTTAGCTCCAATATTAAGAACTTTTTCATCCACAAAATCTATATGATCAGAAAGTTGAGAAACTGATTTTAATTGCTCTTGCTGTAAAAACACTGCAGATGCTTCTATTTGCCTATCACTAAGTGGCAAATCCATAAATCTACCAAACGTTGTTTTAGAAGTCTCATAAGCTTGGTCAAAATGATGTCGAATGGTTGCAAGTCGAGAACGATGAAGCTCATATAGCCCAACTTCTTTATTTATTTCAGATAATAATGTTAGCAATTCAGCATTTCGCTTCTGCAAATCAATAATTTTCTGACGTGCAGATTTTGTTGCCTGAGAAAGCATAACCCTGTTTATTTGAAATTTTTGGAATTCTTTTTCTCCTAATATCTTCTCTGCCTCACCCTCTGGGACTTCCTCTGTGGAACTAACTCTTTCTTCTCTGTCTTTATTGTATTCAATAATTATTTTTTCTTCAGCTTCTTCTATAGATGTTTTAATATTCGACATTCTTTCCGTAGATTCTTTATTTTGTAATAACCGAATATCTTCATAACCCTTTGTGTACCTTTCCTCAATTGCATCAATAGTAGCTACGTAAGGTAAAGGCAAATCTTTTTTACCTCCAACATCTTCCGAAGCAAGAATAGTAACAATATCCTTTTCAGCCTGTAAGAATTTGGCCTTAATTCTTTCTCGTTCCTTCTGATTTCCAGCAGAATCAATGTAGTCATACGCTAAAGAGATTCTCTGCCCAGCAAAGTCCATAACAGATGAAAACTGATCTGCAATGGCTTCCTGCTGTTTAATACTAGGATTTAACCTATAAACAGATTGTCCTTCACGGTATTTTCGAACAAGTGAAACGTATCTCTGAAAAGATAAAATTGCAAGCTCCATCATAGAAACCTCAGCTTGAGAACCCACAACCAAACGTCTTTCCAATGAGTTTAATGCAACATTATCACCAGATACCTCAAATCCTTTAGATTCTAATATACCCAATACCCGAAGACGAGACTGATCTATATTCGCCATAAATATGTCCGCAAGTCTCAATCTATTACTACCAACTCTTTCATTTTCAGGCAATTGTACCTTTCTCATTGTTTCTTCTATTCTTTTATTGGCTTTTTTCTCATTCCATTCTTCAGAATCAAAATCGAATGGCAAATCATCAAATCCCAGAACAGTTTCTGCCCTTTTTAACAAATCATCTATTCGTTTTCTTGGAGACTCCGCCGTAGAGAGAGTTTCTAATTGTCCCATTATTTATTTATATTTATAAAATAGCACTGTGATCCCAAACTTCGGGTGCAGTAATTATATTTCCCATTTCTCGAGCAGCTTCTGTAGCCCCTACCTCTCCTATAAGATGAGAAATACCAACCTGTTGAAGTAATTGTTCTATACCACCTGCCATATAAGCAGCTCCCGAAACAGCCAATATTGTAGCTATAGAGGCAATTAGAGCTGTTTTAACAGGATGACGAATAGGATAGGAAAGAACCTTTTTAGCAACACTCAAAGAATTTTGAAGAAGAGTTTTCTGTTGTTCTCGTACTTCTGGAGTATCCCCTACTCCTTCTCTCATTCTTTTTGTAACTTCTGCCCTTTCACGCATTCCTCTAACTTGAGTCTCTAGCCATCCTTCTTCTTCCTGTATCTGTACTCCAAGTGCATCTAAATCTGTTCCAACTTTTTTTATAAATACAGAAGAATCGAAATCTCCTTCCTCTGTGTAATACTCAGGATGAAGATCTTCAAAAAGTCTGCCCTGTAAACCAACAAGCTCTTCTGGATTTTCTAATGATTCCTGCAATTGAAGCAAAATACTTTCACGCCCCTCAGAACTACTGTACAAAGCAAGCACCTCATCCAATTCCTTCTGCTTAAGTTCTCCATAGATACTTTGACCATTAAGCCTTTCTTGAACATGTCTAGAAAAAACAAACGAAGGATCTGCTTCATAACCTTCTGGTAAAGATGGACCTGTCTCTGGAAGAACATCTATACTCATATTACGCAGTAATAAGTGCAGATAATAAACTGTGTCTTATAACAGAAAAAGCCGCCACCTCATGAATATTTTCATCTTTAGAAGCATTTTCTAACATTTTCTGAATCATTGCAGAAATAGAATCTGATCCAAGTGTATAAAACAAATCTATTAGTGCATCTTCACTTATATTTGAAAAATCTGTATTCATTGCTATTTCTAATGCATTTGCAGAATCTTTTGCGTTACTTAGTTCATCTGCAAGAACCCTTAAAACCGGATCGTAAGGCATATAAGTATCTAATCTTAGTTCAAATTTTTCAGGAGTATCTTCATATTCATTTGTTTCAATCTCGACTTCCCATCCTTCTTTAACATTATTAGATAAAGACTCGAAAAGTTTTTTTTCTTCACCTGTCAAAAATAAAGTATTCATCATTTAATTACAGTATACCATACTTTCAAGCCTGCTAATAGATACAAGATACAAGAAATAAGACATAAGAAAAAACTCATTCTTGTTACTTAAGTCTTGAATCTTGAGTCTTTAAAAACTGTTTAAAATTACCCTCTCCCTCGTTTACTCTCCTAGAAAGCTCTTCACGCCTTAAGCTTAATGGTATTTCATCAATAATTTTCTGAATAGAAGATAATTTGTCATTCTCTCTCTGCTGTACTACTTTTAGCTCTCTTCCAAAAGCCAAAGCTATTAGCGCGCCATGGTACCTTTGAGATAATATAAAAGATCCTTTTGAGACTTCTTTTGATAGATTATCTAAACTCCTTACTGGAATTATTTTAGTAGGAAGATTAATCAATTTTTTTAGACTTTCACAAAACCTTTTTTCAGTATTATTTTCTGGTTGAAGAGAAAGAATATTTACCTCTTCCCACCTGCCAGATTTTAATAGATTTGTAAGATGATTTTCGAAAGTTGCATCTGAGTTATTTCTTGGTATTGCTATGAATACTTTTTGTGCTCGCAAGTCATATTCTTCCCTTACTACTGCGGAGTAAATAGGATCAAATGATTGTATAATTTTTTTATTCTTAACCATAGTTTTTGCAAGATTAAACGACACTTCATCTCTAACAGAAATAAAAGAAGATCTTCTTAATACCCACCTAGTTATTAACTTGGATCTATGTTTTTTTAAAGGTCCAATCCCTTGAAATGCAAATATGATTTTTTTACCAAAAATATAAGCAAAAAAAGCATGAATTCCCCATATTACACAAGCCAAACTAGACTCAGAATCTGTAAATAAAGATCCCCCACCAAAAACTACAGCATCAGATTTCCATAAAACAGTTAAAGTTTTTATCCATTTAAAGCGAAAAAATGATCTTATTCCAGCTGGTAATCTATAATATTCATTATTAGATGAAGGATTAGCTGATATAACTTCCCAATTGTGTTCTGGAAAAGTATTAAGAAAATACTCTTTAAGAGCTTCATCTCCTAAATTTCCTACGCCATAGTTACCAACTAGCAATAAATTCATATTTAAAAGTATAGCAGGTAAGTGAAGCAATGTAACAATGCAGGATTGTAGCAATAAAGAAGAATATTCTAGCTATACCAATCTCCAGTTAATCCGCGCGAAAGCATCGCGCTCCCAGTTATTGGAAATTATTGATTTCAACACAAAGGATTCCCTTCGGAGTTGCTTCATTGTTTACCATAAGCTTGTCGAATGGTTTTATTTCTTATCTTCTTCTTTAGGTTCTTCTTTCTTTGGTTCCTCAGCTTCTACTTGCTTTGGCTCTTCCTTAGTCTCAACTTCCTTCTCTTCCGCAGCCACGGAGGGCTGCGCTAATGGTTTTGGAGCTTCCTCAGCTTCTTTAATATCCTTAACTTCTTCTATAACATCCTCCACATCCTCTTCTGTTTCTGGCTGCACTGCTGTTGCAACTGCAAATTCCCCTTCTGTTGTAAATCTCTCGCTTAAACGAGCAGATTTACCACGTCTACCACGAAGGAAGAAAAGCTTTGCCCTACGAATCTTAGCCACTTTCTTAACCTCAATTTTCTCAATTTTTGGACTATGAACAGAAAATACCTTCTCAACACCTACTCCAGAAGCAATTCTACGAACAGTAATTGTAGAATCTGTAGGCGTTCCTCCCTTGTGTACAGAAATGACCAATCCTTCAAATACCTGTACACGCTCTTTATCGCCTTCTTTTATTCTTTCATGAACTCTAACAGTAAATCCTGAACGGATTTCTGGTCTTCCTTTTACATATGCCGAAGATTGCTCACGAAGGAAAATAGATGTCATAGCGGAAAAAGGCTATAGATTGAAGACAACTTTGTAAAGAAGTAAAAGAAGAAAAAAGAAAAATATTGCTGTAAAGGCGCAAGATTTTGCGCCTTTACAGCATTTCTTTTATTTATTTAGCTTTAGCCTCTTCTATCTGCTTCTGCATAGTATTTTGGACAATAAGATGCCTTGGATCTGAAATAATATCTGTAATAAATCTATCTTGCAAACTAAGCCTATACAAAAAATCTGCCTGAGAGAATATAGAGTACTTCATACTCTTCATACTAGGATCTTGAAGCAATAACGCTTCTATCATCTCCTTCTTTACATCGCCTACTACCAATAAATCCACCTTGCTCTCTGCACCAACAAATGCGCCCGCAAGAAGCAATAGCTCTACTCCTGGTACTTTACGTAAACTAGCTACAACAGGGTTTTCTGCCTGTACCTCTTTAGTAAAAATTCCACGTAATTCATTAAAAAGAGAAAAATCTGGATCTACTTTGTAATACTTTTTTCTATTTCTGTGACGAGAACGCACAAGTCCAATTCGTCTTAAATTTTCTAACTCTCTTCTAACGGAATTAATTTGCTCATGTAATAAACGAGTTAACTCACGAATATAAAACTCTTCTTCTGGATGCAAAAGAAAAGTGGATAAAAGTTTCACTCTCGTCTGAGAGGAAAACAGCGCTTTTAAGACAGGAGACAAAGACATACAAAATTTACGAATTAATGATGTGCACAAACTGTACTCATGAGTATATGGTTAGCGCAAGAAAAGTGCTCAATAAGTTGTATAAAAAATATGATCAAAGGAATAGCTAGATTTAGCCAGATTCTATGTTTTGTGTGAAAAAACACTAATTCGTTGAACAATTTTTATACTCACCTTTGAATGCAAATTGTGTTCTTAAGATACAAATTTGTTCATTTACTCTATTCTCATTTAATTCATAGTATTCAAATTTCGAATTTCGATATTCGGATTTCTTATCAATTTATATTAAATAAGCACTACTCTTTGTAGTCAATTTATGCTATACTTTTTTGATGTATAAAAAAATAAAACCAACTCTCGCAATAGTATCTAGTTTATTTCTTGCATTTTTTCTGGTAAAAAATGGAGGAGGAATAATAGAAGTAGCTCATGCAGAAGTACCTCTAAATGCAGAATTGGATACTGTACTTAAGGATTTGCAGGGAAAATGGTCATTGTTTATTCAATTAGGAGTATATTTATCATTTCTTTTATATCCATACGTAATAGTTCTTTTAAACCCTCAATTCTTTCTAGAGATTACTGCATCAAGTGGAAATGGACTTTCACAAAATCCAATATTAACAATATGGCAACTTTCGAGAGATATAATGAATACCATATTTGCATTTATGCTTATTGCAGGTGCTATGGTTACAGTAATAACTGCCAAACAAGACTACTTAAAAAAATATGCAATTAAATTCTTTTTAGGAATAATACTGGTTAATTTCTCTTGGTTTTTTCCAAGGGTAATATTAGATGTTAGCCATGTTTTAACTGCAAACATTTATCAAATTCCATCTATAATAGGAACAGAATGCAAAGTAAGAAATGCATCTGGGAAAATGATAGACTGTATATATCCAACATCTGTTAGATTTTTCCAAAATGATACTTTTAAAGATACTGGCGATTATACATGTCCAAATCCATATGTCTGCTATATACCAAGTACTCTTGATAACAATACAAATATATCAAGTGGAATACTTGCTGGTTTAATAATGAATCATGCAAGACTTCCAGAGCTAGATAAAGTAATGGCTTCATCTAATTCAACAAATTCACAAAACAACCTTGGATGGATAAAAAGTTTAATAGAAAGCATAATTCGGTCTGGGATGCAGTTATTAATTGTAATTTACATTACATTAATAATGATTGGAATGACAATTGCACTTCTTATTCGAGTGCCAATTCTATGGATGACCATGGGATTTATGCCGCTTATGTTCTTAGGATTTGTGATAGGAGACCTAATGCCGAAATTTAATACAATGGAAATTTTTAAACATTTTGTTAAAGCTGCATTTCTTCCAGCTGTACTGGCAATGCCACTATCAATTGGATATATAATGATAAATGCGCTTGCATTCTCACCTGCCCCACCCTCAGCAGCCATATTAGAAAACTCAACAGGGCCACTGTTAGCTGGTGTTAATGATTTATGGCAATTTTTATGGCTTCTGCTCACAGTAGTAGTTATGTGGAAAGGATTTAAGTTGGCAATGTTGGTGGATAAGATATTTGAAGGAGCAACATCTATGATTACATCATTTGGAGATAGCGTAGGAACACTAGCTAAAAACGCTCCTCTCAACCTTCCAATTCTTCCTATGGGAACAAAGAATGCAGATGGAACTAGAGAAATGGTAAATATTGGTCAAACTATGGCACAGGTTAAAGGCCTTTCAACCGCATCTTCATATGGAGGTTTTAAGGATAAATTACTGGGGCAAGATAAAACATCTACAATTAACTTTAATTCAGCAAATACACATATTATAAAAGTTAGAGATGATTTAATAAATGGTCGTGACGCAACAACAAATATAGGATTTATGGTCAAAGCAATAAAAAAAGATAATAAAGATGCAGATGACACAACAATAATTCATGCAATCTATGAAGAACTAGATCGACAGATACCTGATGATAAATTGACCATTGAGGAAATTAAAGAGAAAGTTACAGAAGAAGATATTGGCAATATTCTAAATTAATAAAATAAAATTCAACTTAACCCATGTCTCCTACAAAAGTAGAAAAACAGAAAAGGCAGGAAGTAATTGAAAATACCAAAGAAATTGGATTCAAACTTTGGCACTGTGCAATGGAAGACGAAATTGGTCTAAATGATGAAGAAAAACAAATAAGAAGTGAAATAGAAACAAATATAGTAAAAATTAATACGACCATAGACTTATTCGAAATGAAAAATAATATGGGTGAAAATCCTTCTAGTAGAGGTTTGGTAGACCACTTAGTACATAGCGATATTGTAAATGTGAATTCACAAAGATATTACCAATTGGGAGTATTGCAAAATATTCGAAGTATTTACGGTAAAGAGAGAACAGCTGATTTAGAAAAAGCTTTTAATGATTTACCAGAAGAAGATGTTTACTATGATTCCATTAAAAGAATAGTAGATGGAGGAGCTCTTAGAATGCCAGACACAAGTGATAAAAATGAATTTGCAACGACTATAAGAAGTCATAGATACTTTTACTTTGACCATTACACGGGAGTAGTTAGAGTAATGTCTAGTAAAGTACATAAAGATTTAGCTTCAATAGATAACATAGACCCAACAGATAAAAATAGAACAAACTTACCAACTGCACACCCAGAAATAATAAATAAGTTCCGCTCATTTTTAAACGAACTTCTAGTTGCAGATTCAATTGACCACTTTACAAATGTAAAATTGCCCGAAACAAGAAAAGCCATGCTTCCCCAAAACGTTAAAGATGCAATTGGTGCCACAAAAGCCATAGGAGTATTACTTGCAGGAACTCTAGGAACAATTTCTATATTCATGAAACAGCACGGAGTTGCAGCTATGTACTTTGGCACAGCCGCTATAATTGCAAATCCAAAACTTATTACTGGTAATC
>DAOWDW010000066.1 GCA_030638845.1 Candidatus Peregrinibacteria bacterium
ATAGGATCGGATTTGGCCGGAGGCAACATATTCCATTTGATCATATTATTTTAAGATGAGTCATAACCTTACCATATACCAAGAATAGTTATATCAGCGGCCTCTTTTATCTCTTCAAATACTTTCTGAACACGTTTGTCGTCTTGCTTGCCTTCAAAATCAATGAAGAAATAATAGTCTCCAATTTTTTCTCCAGTAGGTCTACTTTCAATTTTAGTCATATTTACATCATATACCTTGAAGGGAGTAATAAGTGCATGCAGAAGACCTGATTGATCCTTATATGGGTGCAGAACAATACTTGTATGTGAACGATTGAGATCTGGATAAGGATCATTTCTAGATATAATCCCAAAACGAGTCGTATTATTATTCCCTTCAATATTAGTGTCGATTATATTTAGTTTATGTTTACTCATGGCATCTTCTCGTGCTATAGCAGCGGTAGACGGGTTCTTAGATGCAAAATCTAGTGCATAAGTAGTACTGCTAACTGGGAGTTGCTCCACATTTGGAAAGTGTTTTAGAAGATATTTTTTACATTGTGCTAATGCTTGAGGATGGCTGACTATACGATCAATTTTATCTGGATTTTGAGCACCAAGTGCATGACGAATTCTTAGATCATGTGCGCACCAAATAGATACAGGAGAGTGAAACATACAATCAAGAACCTCATGTACAGAGCCATGGAGGCTATTCTCGATTGGAACAACTCCTATAGTATCTTCAGATTTTTCGAGAATTTGGAAGAGTTTATCAAAGTTTGTCGTATATTCAATATTAGCATCTGGAAAGATTTCTTGAGTTGCTTCACTGGAGAATGTTCCTGCAGGTCCTAGTGTTAAGATTTTCATTATTTTATTGAGGAAAGTAATCGGATACAGGCTTCGGAGCTTTTTCTACCTTCTTTTGTATGTGGGCCAAAGAAGGCTCTTAAGCTCTCGTAACGTTTAGAAAAATATTTCATGTCTTTTTTTTTCTACCATCTTAATGCAATCATCAACGGCTGCACTAAATGCGTGTAGAATTTTAAGTGTGTCGGGGTTATCTAGAATTATTGAACCGTAAAGGTCTGGGTTATCATCCAAAAATCGTCCTATAACGTTAAGTTCTAATTCATATGCTTTATTACGTTTGCATGTTTTACTTCTAGTAACTTCTACCGAAAATCCTTGTGCAGAAAATAGGTTTGCAAACTGGGTCCCAGTTCTACCTGTACCACCAATAATGCCTATGCGGAGAGGAGGAGTAATTATCATTTTTTACGTTGGATAGATTTTGATTCTGCAAGAACTAGATTTAATACTTCTAGAGCAAATGATTCTGACAGCCCTAAAGATTGCGCTTTTTTTACCCATAATTCTTGCAAAGCAGATTCACGATTGGGATCTTCAGTATCTTCTTTATATTCCACAATAGATTTACATAAGTCAAAACGCGCAGCTAGTGCGGCAAGAATTTCGCAATCAAGTGAATCAATATCTTGTCTGATTTTTAATAAATTCATATTTTTTGTGGGGAAGATATAATAAATTTTCGAAGTAGATCAACTACTTCATATGTAGGTCTTTTACCTGTAAACAGCAAACATTGTTCAGTAGCCTGATTTAAAAGCATATCTATGCCATCTAAAGCAATGTATCCTTTTTCGGATGCATCTTTAAGGAATTGGGTTTCTTTTCCATAACGAAGATCTATGGCATGTGCTCCGACTTTTGCTTTAGAAATGGCAAACGATTGGTCTTCTGTAATAGCACAGAAAAGAACATCAGGTTGAAAAGTAAGTAAGTTTTCTAGAGAAAACTCTTCTATATAAAATTGTTGTTTAAGCGCAGTTCTAGCGTTTTTATTGCGTGCAAAGATTCGAATATCATCTATTCCGATTTCTTTGCAGCAAGCAATAATTGCCGGCACCACACCACCAGAGCCAAGAATTGCTATTGATTGTGCGTTACCTAGAAAAGGATATCCATTTTTTATTCCTTCAGAATCACAAGTACTACCAATCCATTTATTTTTCTCTTTAGTAATGGTATTTACAGTACCAAGTTCTTTCGCTTGTACATTAAGACTATCTAAAAATGGAAGAATTTTATTCTTCCATGGAGATGTAATTGCCATGCCGTGCATATTGGTTTTCTGAATATATTTCCATGCATCTTCCAAATTGTCCGTAGGCATTGCGACAAACATACCGTCAAATTTCTGATTAGAGAAAAACGTATTTTGAATTAGCGGGCTTAAACTTATTATTTGCATGCTTCCTAAAATTCCATAGAGTTTTGGATTTTTGCAATGTGAAGTCAATTTGTGAATATAAAGTGAGACTTGTCCGTTAGTTACCTCTTCTCCATTATCAATATATGTGTAGGTTAGTTCATTTTTAAGAGGGGAGAGCATGCGAGTAATATTTGCTCTAGGTCCCATTCCAAGAATTATACGTTTTTGATTTTTTGGGAGTAAATTGTGCAAGTCATCCAATATAGAAACATCATCGTAAGTACGAATTGTAGTAACAATTTTGATAATATCTGCACCTTTAGCCATCAATTTATCCGCAATAGATTTTAATTCATGAAGTAATGGTGTTTTTTCGTAGTCGTGAAAACTACGTATTAAAATAGCATCATCTAGTGGTTTATAATCATCTTCAAGTTCTAAGTCTTTGTAAGAGGGATTTAAAGACATTAAGTTAGAAGCATTGTTTCCACGAACAGAAACCATAATAGGAAGTGCCGATTCAAATGGATTAATATCTGGCGTAAGATCCGTTCGAATTTCTAAAATATCAGCACCTTCAGCCTGTGCTTTTAACGCATATTCTTTTGGATTTTGAGACGCCGATATTGGCAGTGTTACGACAAACATTTTTTTCGGATAGCAGTAATTACATGCGAAGCAACTTTATTAACGCAGCTTAAATCATCTATTATTATATCGCTTA
>DAOWDW010000005.1 GCA_030638845.1 Candidatus Peregrinibacteria bacterium
GTTACTTATTTCTTCTTTTCAATCATATATAACATATGCGCATATGTTATATATGTTTTTAGCTTCTTCAGCTTCTTTATTTTCGCATTTCTTTCAATAACGTACCTCGCAGCAAGCTACGAGGTATCTACACAGTTAGTATGAGAATAGAGGTCGTAACCAATATGCAAAGAGAAAATTATCATAAACAAATAGCATCAATCATCAAAAAACAATATATAGACTACTTCCCCTCCAGGCCTGCCCTCTCGTAGCCTTGGCGAAGTGGGGCGGGAGGAGAAGGTGCATAGAAGCATTTTATTTATGCGGTATACAATAAATACAAGGAAACTAGGCAAACCTAGGGGAATAAGACCCGAGGGGATTTATTTAATAATCTCCAACTCCCTCAAGACAGAAATGAATGAATCTGGAAGTTCTGCTTTCACAACTACCCTCTCTTTTGTAATAGGATGCATTAAAGATACAGAAAACGCATGTAAAAAGAATTTTCTATATTTAAGTTCCTGCTTAAAAGCTGAGTTTAATTTTTTATCTCCATAAACACTATCCAATACAAGTGGATGATGAATACCAGCAAAGTGCCTTCTAATTTGATGATGTCTTCCAGTTTTAATAGTAGCTTCTACGTACGAAATTCCATGTGCACTACCTAAAACTCTATACTGAGTTTTCGCATCAACTTTTTCATTGGAAGACCTAGCAGGAAGAGGTTTCGATATATTTCCATTTGGATATTTAATAATACCTTTTACTAAAGTTTTATAAGTTTTTTCCCATGAATTCATACTTTCGCGAGCGGCTTCGTATGCTTCTTTTGTTTTTGCGAAGATTATGATGCCCGATGTTTCAAAATCTAAACGATTGAGTGGCTTAAGCCCCGCATAATCTTTTTTTAGAAGATCGTACAGTGGAAGTTTTTGCATTTTCCCAGCACCTTTAACAGAAAGCTCTCCCGAAAGCTTGTTAACCATAAGAAGATGTTCGTCTTCATAAAGAATTCTATTTTTTGAAATAGGCATGCACAAAGTATACGCTGTTTTTACGCAACTGTAGCACTTTTTGTACACTTCTTCTTATATTCCGTATTTGTCATAAATAAGAAGATACCTGGGAATATACCAGCAGAATTAATAAGTAAAAGTGCAATAAACCAATACTTCTTATGCATTCGAGCAGATCGCCAAAGTGCCCAACCTTTCAGTACAAGATCTAAAAGAATAATAGGAAGCATCATAGCAATCATAGAATTCATACCATAGGCCTCAGCAACAAAACCAGCATTGTCACCTAAAATTGAAAGAGTGTCTAACATAGTGAAATAACTATATCATATAAATTACAAAAAGTATGATATAATACGAGTATGACATATAAATTTTCAGCCATAATAACACAAGATAAAGAAGGAACATATGTTGCACGTATTCCATCTCTACCAGGCTGTCATACTCAAGCAAAAACATTACCAACTCTAAACAAAAGACTCGAAGAAGCGATGGCACTTTGTATTGAGGTTGAAAAAAAGAATAAACAACCTAGGGTTAACTGTTGAAGATATACAAAAAATGATAAGCAAGAGATGATTTATTATTTCTACAATCATTATTAATTATCCATTTTGCGAAACTCTGGATCTACAGTTAATCTACTTTCTTCTGGGAGCACTTGATGCTGATACTTGCTATGAGGCTTTTTATCATATGGAGTTTCTGCAGGACTACTCATAACCTCAAAAGCTAACTGACACACACGCATGCCTGGGTACAAAGCAACTGGAAGACGATTTAGATTACTTATTTCTAGAGTAATTGTTCCACTAAAACCTGGGTCTACAAATCCTGCAGTAGAATGAATAATAATACCAAGGCGGCCAAGAGAACTTCTGCCTTCTACTCGGGCAACTAGGTCATCTGGCAAGGTAATGGTCTCCTCAGTTACCCCTAAAACAAACTCTCCAGGCTGAACAATAAATGGATCACCATCTGGAACTGAAATATTTCTCATATTCCCTATAAAACTTTCTGGTTTCTTTGGATCTAGCACGGCAAATTTACTATGTTCATAAAGCTTAAAGTCGCTTCCAAGCCTCATATCCATACTACTTGCATGAATATGCTGAAAAAGATCTGACTGGTTATTTTCAACCTTTATACGACCTAAATCTATTGCTTTACGGATGTCTTTGTCGGAGAGAATCATAAGAAAAAAGGATATTGGGAAAACAGTGTACCACTGAAATAACCAAGTATCAGAAAAATAATGAATGATTAATTGCATGAATAACCTAAGAGATTAAACTAAGAGAGTATGGTAGCTACAACAAATGTATTTTCAGGCTCGGCAATACAAGATGTACCTATTCATACATCTTCCGAAGATATGAACGATAATAAAGAAGATAAAAAAGATGATAAAGAATCTAAAAATAAACTAAAAAAAGATTGCCATAAAATTACCATAGATGTTTTTGAACTACTCTCTTCTGCAGTAGATCAACGCATACTAACAAGTAAAGATAGAAAAAATTATATGGAAGCTCTATCTGACAAAAATTTAGAGGATGGAGGGGCTTTGACGTTGGAAAAGAAAAAGGAATTCTTAGAAAATCTACAAAGGTACGCACCAAGTTTTGTTTCCGAAGCACAAACTATGACAAGTAAATTTATAAGTGATATAGAAGAAGCAAAGAAAAAAGGATGGATAAGCGAAAACAGTGCAAAGCGTTGGCTTGAAAGACTAGAAATGAGATCCACAGATTGGCCAAGTACAAAAGAATTCCTTAATAATTTTAATAAAAAATACATGGATAACTGGAAAAATCTTGCAAAGAAAAGAGAGCAAGCTAAAAATGAAATAAAAAAACTAAAAGTGACCGAAAAAGAAATTCCAGAACTAATTAAATTTAACGATGTTGGATTTAACGATTGGCATTACTCTATTAAATCTGAAGTTATAGATACAACTCTCACTCAACTTGCCCTACATGATGAAAAAAATCAAAAAAACTATCAGCTGTATAACAAGACAAAAACAATACTAGAAAGAGAAGTAAAAATGGGAGTGATGAGAAAAGACCAATCGGCAATGTGGCTAGAATCATTATTCAATAGAAAAAGACCAAACGAAGAAATAGAATCAATAATAAAAGGAAAACTAACCGAATACGTAGGAGAGTGGGCGAAATTAAGATACAGGTTTGATAGAATAATTAGACGAATGTCTAAGGGGGTAGCGCAAGGAGCAAATGAAATAAGTGAAAAAGAATTTATGAATATGAAATTTGAAGAAAAGAAAAGTTATATACAAGAAACGGAATACACACTTGATTTAGTTGAAAAAGGCACAAGCAACAGGCCTATAGACAAAATGAAATTAGAAATAAGAAGTCTTATAGCCCAAAAAGATTGGGAAGGTGCAAAATATGTATTAAAACAAGCTCAGAATATTGCAGAGGGAGAAGATGAATAAGAACTTAAATCTATGGAAAGAAATATAGCAATATTTAGAGAAGAGCCAGAAGAATTTCCAGGTGAAACTGCTAGTGAATTATTAGAAAACTTAAGATCTATAGTAATGTCCGAAGTACCATCTGGGCTACATACGCTTTACATACAAGCACTTAATGCAGGACCAGAAGTTTTCGCTAGTATTTCTACCTTAATGTATAACCGCGTTTGGTGTTGGAACAATGGACATTTAGACGGAGAGAAAGAGGAAATTAAATATAAAGAATCAATTGGAGAGACTATGGATATAATACAAAATGGACACGATGAAGAAGCTGCAGAAAACGTTAGTGTAAATATGATGAATACAGAACAAAATGTAAACGCAATACGTCCTTACAAAAAAACATGGAAACCTACACTTCTGCATTTAAACGCATCGGATGGAAGTGCTTGTGCAAAACTTATTAGTGAATTAAAAGGGAAAAACGCTGCACGAGACTATTGGACAACACTTATTGTTAATAATATCTCATTCGAAAATCAATCTGCACTAACCAAAGGTGTAAATCAAAGAATAAAAAGTGGAATACGCAAACTACATAGAATGGGTGTTGGATTTAGCTTAACAGGACCACCACCTTCATTAAATTAAGGATAGATAAATAGAAATGAAGCATTGAAACAATAAAATCAATGAAGGTAGAGGCGCAAAATTTTGCGCCTCTACTATGTTAATCGCTTGCGCATTGTTTTATTCCTATTTTAGCTGCGCAAACCCCCAAAGCATTTCAAATCCATCATCCCAAAGTACAACTGTACGCAAAAAACGTAAATCTTCTTGAGGTGGGACACTATAACTTTGTGCTCCATATGGTGACTGCAAAGTACTTATTCTTATTGCAGTTTCATCTGGAAAATCTGTATCGCGTGGGTCTAACACAGAAGATAAATAAATAGAAAGCTTAGGACCAGGGACAGTTTCGAATTCAGGACCAAAATATAATTTATCATGTAAATACAAAGTTTCTCCTCGTGTAAATGCTTTAACGCTAATTAAATTTCCCTTTATTCCTTCTCGCTGTAATACCGTTGCCTTTTGCGCTTCTTTAAGCCATTTTGTACGAGTATCTTCAATAATATCTGCCTTAGAAGCGTCTTCTAACATTGGATCTTTTTGAATTTTAAATTCAACAACGCTATCTACAAGGGTATCTGCATATCGCTCTGCAAAAAGTGGATTTTCTAGAAGATTATCTAGTGACACACTACTACCACTACTTCCAGATGAACAACCAACTAGAATACTTAATAAGAAAATTGAAGATATATATTTTTTCATGTAAAAAAATGGTAAAGAATTAAAGTTTTTGAGTTAGTCTAAAAAGTTCTGAATTTATTGCCTCTTTTAAGGAGGCTAAATCTGTTCTTACCTTAACTCCATTAACAAAAAATATTGGAGTACCTCCTACCTCTAATTTGCGTCCGAATTCATAATCTGCAATAACAATATCTCTTTTTTTTCCAGAGGAAAGACAAGACTTAAACTCTGCCATATCTAAATTAAGTTCATCAGCCCATACAATTAGTTCTTCGTCGTCTAAATCTGTTTGATTCTCGAAAGCTATATCTAAATATTCCCAAAATGCACCCTGATCTGCTGCGCATTCAGAAGCTTCAGAAGCTTTCAATGCATACCTATGAATTGTTCTAAGTGGAAAATGCATAAAATGTAATGAAATATCGTTCCCAAATTCTTCAATTAAAGGATTTATTATCCTAGCATAAGCACCATAACATGCTAAGCATTGCAAATCAGAAAAATCTAATACGCTAACTGCAGCATTTGGATTACCAAGTGGCAAACGAGAAGATTCAGTTTGAGAAAAACTACCTCCATTGCACGCTATAAATAATAAAGATAAACAGGAAATAACTATAATTTTTCTCATAAAATCTAAAAGGAAAAATGCCAAGGATAGAATACAGAAAGAAATGAAAAATACAGAATAAAAAATGCAAAATATATTGGCAATTTGGTAATATAAATCATTTTGTATTCAAACCGTTTACTGCTTCACTGTTATACTGTTTATCTTGAGTGCAATCGAAGAACTTCACTGCTACACTCATATTATATGTCATTATACCGAATTTACCGACCTTTAGCTTTCGCAGACGTTGTTGGGCAAGACCACATTGTAACCACGCTAGAACAAGCTGCAAAGCAAGATAAACTATCACATGCTTATCTATTTGCAGGAAGTAGAGGAACAGGAAAAACATCTGTAGCACGTATTTTGGCTAAAGTTGCTATGACTCAAGGAATAGAGGATGAAACACTTAAGGCACAGATTATTAAAGGAGTAGAGGAAGGAAGTATAGTAGATTTACTAGAAATTGACGGCGCAAGCAATCGTGGGATTGATGATATTCGTGATTTGATTGAAAAGATTCAGTTTTCACCAGTTGTAGCAGGTGCAAAAGTCTATATTATTGATGAAGTACACATGCTTACAAAAGAAGCATTTAATGCCCTTCTTAAAACACTGGAAGAACCACCTGCTTATGCATATTTCATTTTAGCAACTACAGAACTAAACAAAATTCCATCTACAATCCAGTCACGATGCCAGTGCTTTCCCTTTAGAAGAATACGAGAAGATGACATAATACGCAGACTTCAATACATTGCAGATCAAGAACGAATAACTATAGAAAGAGAAGCTCTACGCGCAATTGCACACCATGTAGAAGGAGGTATGAGAGATGCAATTTCTCTTCTAGATCAACTCCGTTCATTAGAAAAAGTAACTCTTATAGATGTAGAACAGCGGATAGGAAGCACTGGTCTAAAACACATAGAAGAAGTTTTCTCAGCAATAGCAATAAAAGATGCAAATGCGGTACTAAAAGCTGTACAAAAAATAGAGGAAGCTGGTGTTCCTTTTGAAATATTTATAAGACAAATGCTTGGAATAGTTAGAAAGAAACTTCACGAAGCAATAGAAGAAAAAGATGAAACAGAACATATAATATTTATATTAGACACATTATTAGATGCTATACGCAATGTAAGGTTATCCCCTGTTCCAGGACTAGTATTAGAATCTGCTCTACTTTCTATATGCAATATAGATGAAACTAAAATTGCAAATTTATTGCGAGTAGAGAATGAAGAGAAAGATGATGAAGACACAAAGAAATCCGAAACCCTACCTACCGGCAAGCAGATCCGAAGCACGAAATCCGAAAAAGAAGATGTAAAATTAGAATCTAAGGAATCTGAGAAAACTGAAGAAGCTAAGAAAAATGATGAAAATACAGAAGATACGAAACTTTCAGATGCACTTGTAGAAGCACCAGACTTTACAGAAGAATCTCTGAGGTCTTCTTGGTTTGATATAGTAAAACTTACAACCCCAGCAGCAGTAAAAATGTCACTCAAAAACGGACGAATTGTAAAAGTTAATGATAATGAAGTTACAATTGCATTCTCTTCTGCTTTTCATAAAGACACAGTCTCCAAAACTGAAGCAAGTACATCTGTAGAAAAAATTCTTGGAGATATGTTTAAGAAAAAAATTCGAATTCATTGCACGTTAGAAGAAGCAGACCAAAGCTCTCAAGAAACAAAAAAAACAGACGATGTAAACTTGGCAGAAGCTGCTGCCGAAATATTTTAAAATGAGCATTTACGAAGAAAAGAAACGGCTAAGAATAGAGGTTTTAGATGCTATTCAAAATCTTTCAAAAAATAAAATAAGAAAAGAAAGTGAACATATCTGTAAAGAGATAGCAGAAAGAATTCCTTTAGATTCTGCAGTTTGTGCATATAGTGCATTACCTGACGAAATAGATTTAAAACCCTTAATTAAATTATTAATACAAAGAGGTAATTCAGTTTTTCTACCATGCTACGAAAAAAACATGGTATTTAGAAAAATTGATAATAATACAGAGTTAAAAAAGGGTTCTTATGGAATATTAGAACCTGTATCTTCTTCTACTATTATTTTGCCTGAGGAAATAAATATTGTACTTGTTCCTGGAAGAGCTTTTGATGAAAAAGGCAATAGACTAGGAAGAGGAAAAGGTATTTATGATGATTGGATAAATAAACAAAGAAACATGAACAAATCGACACAGTTTTGGGGGATAGCATTTAAATCTCAAATGATTGATAGTGTGCCAACAGAAGAACATGATCAAAAAATGGATAAAGTTTTAACTTAACTAATACTTCTAATTATCTTCCAATAAAGGCTAAAGCCTTATATTTCGAGATAGTTAACCCTGTGCTTAAGCACAGGGTTAACTATACTAATACAAAGAGCTTTAGCTCGTTGACCCACAATCTTATTGTGCTACTCTAAATATACAATTAATTTAACCACTAAGTCACGGCAATCCGACACGCGAAAAATTCGTCGGAAGCCCTTTTTTAGTCTCTTCCCCCAATAAATTATGCCAATATATGACGCACTAAAAGCATCCGATCCTCAAATTTATAATGCTCTAGTTGGAGAAATGAAGAGACAAAAAGAAGGAGTAGAACTTATTCCTTCCGAAAACTACATATCACCAGCAGTTATGGAAACTATGGGAAGTTGCTTGAATAATAAATATTCAGAAGGATACCCAGGAAAGAGATATTACGGAGGACAGGAATACATGGACTGCGTGGAATCACTAGCAATAGAACGTGCTACAAATTTATTTAGATGCGAGCACGCAAACGTACAACCACATGCAGGAGCACCTGCTAATGTTGCTTTGTATTTTGCACTACTAGAACCAGGAGACACAGTACTCGGAATGGATTTAAGCCATGGAGGTCACCTTACACATGGTCATCCCGTTACTTACATAACAAAAGTTTTCAACTTTGTTAGATACAAAATGAAAGACATCGAAACTGGAGAACTAGACTACGATGAAATGAGAGAAGTAGCACTTAGAGAAAAGCCAAAAATTATCTTAGCAGGATTTTCTGCTTATCCACGTGAGGTAAATTATGCAAAAATGAAAGCAATAGCAGATGAAGTTGGAGCATATACGGTTGCAGACATGGCTCATATAGCAGGAATGATTGCTGGTGGAGTACTTAGAAATCCTTTTGATGACGGATTTGATATTATTACTACTACGACTCACAAAAGCCTTCGTGGACCACGTGGAGGTATGATACTCTCAAGAGAACTAGAACTCGGACGAAAGGTAGATAAGTCTGTATTCCCAGGATTCCAAGGAGGACCAATTATGCAAATGATTGCAGCTAAGGCAGTTGCCTTTGGCGAGGCACAAAAACCAGAGTTTAAAGAATATGCCGCTCAAATAATTAAAAACTCAAAACACATGGCAAATAAGTTTATGGAAAGCGGTGCAAAGCTAATTACAAATGGAACAGATAATCATATGATGCTACTAGACTGCATAAAATCTTGGGATATGACAGGTCAAGAAGCAGAAAGACTATTTGATGAAATAGGTATTACGCTTAATAAGAACATGATTCCAGACGACACAAGAAAACCTATGGATCCATCTGGAATAAGATTTGGAACACCAGCTATTACAACTCGTGGAATGAAAGAACCAGAAATGGAAAAGCTAACAGAGTTTATGCTTAAAGCTATAGAAAAAAGAGGTGATGAATCTGCAATAAAATCATTACATGATGAAGTAATAGAATTCTGCTTAAAGTATCCTGTTCCTGCATTATAAGAGTTAATTAAGGAGAGCTAAAGCTCACCATTATATTACGTTAACCCCGCGCTTAAGCGCGGGGTTAACGATTTAAAAAACATGGCTTTAGCCATAAAACTCTTTTTTGTGATCCAAAAAGTATTATATTATTAAATTGAATAGTATAATACTTTCTTGTCTGAAACACTCATTATCTGAACTACAGATTACCAGCCGTCGCCGCTTCGACGGACTATGGCTGGCAGGCACAGATGGCGCTGATGTCGCAGATATTTAGTCATCAGCAAAATCAATAAAAAAGAGTAAAATTACTTAATTGTTTTTACTTTACATCAAATAACTTATTGTTAATTAACCACCAATTTTTGCAAGATCAGAAGATGTTACTTCATGTGTCTTGCCATCAAATGACTCAAAATAATCTTTGATGTCAGCAACACCGTCGAATTCTCTTATTCGACCTACACCACGAAGAACATATCCATTCCCTTCCTTTTTAACAACAGATGGTTTATCGCCTTCACGATAAATAACTACATCACCTGCCTCAACATCACCAATTTTTAACTTTGACCAATCAATACCTGATTCTTTAGTCTGTTCATTAATCATCTTCAAATTCTCAACAGTCCCATCATTTGTAGCAAAGAAATTAGCGATTACTTCACCTTTCTCGTTTTTAATAGTTACCTCAGTACCAGCCCTCGTAACCATTCCCGTCTCAACCTTCATTCCTTTTAATCCTGTATCACCAAGTGAAGCCTCTAACTTTTGAATAAATTGTGGATCTGATCCTTCCAACCCTTTCA
>DAOWDW010000109.1 GCA_030638845.1 Candidatus Peregrinibacteria bacterium
ACAGAGAGAGACTATTTGGTCAAGTGTTGAGGCGGGCATGGGTGCGAGTATTAGGTAGCAATCAGATTTAGGTAAATCGTAGCAGGAGGCACGTTAAATGGAAAATGAAATAAATGAAATAAATCCCCTTGGGTCTTATTCTCCTAGGCTTGCCTAGTTTCCTTGTATTTATTGTATACCGCATAAATAAAATGCTTCTTAAGCACCTTCTCCTCCCGAGGGGAGAGGAAAGAGGAGAGGGCTGTATTACAATGTAACACAAGAAAATTTTAATGTGTGACAATGTAACACAAAATTATTCTGCGTAGTCTGGAAACTCGGGAGCAGATTGATTTACTTGTTGAGAATTAGTATCTGTATTTGAATCATTATTAATGACGTATAAATATAATCCAGCAAAAATCAATATAGCACTACCAACTGCTCCTTTTATACAACTATTAAAACGAACATCATCTAGAAAGTTATCTAATGCAGCTTCATCTTTATTTGAATATACATGAACTTTAGCATTACCTAGTCTTCTTGTTATTATGCGTTCTGGAGTATTATTTCTCATAGCGCAACATTTTCATAGAAATGTAAAGAATAGTCAACAAAATATACCATATTTATAGGTTATTGGTTATTGGTAATCCATATTATGATTATCATTAAATAGCAACCAATATTCCAATATTCCAATATCCCAGTATTCCAGTACACCAATATTCCAATATTCCAGTACACCAATATTCCAATATTCCAATATACCAGTACACCAATATTCCAGTTACTATCTTGTACACTAATCACGGGTGACCCCTGACCCCTGACATCTTTCACAAAAACCAAATTTATGTTATAATATAATAGATATTCATGGGATTTTCACTTCTCTCATTTGTGGCATTCATTGCGGTTAGTGCATTGCTAATAAGGCTTTGGTTTGGTGTAGTAAATGTTGCATTAATTCATGTGGAATCCATAAAATCATTAGAAAGCAGAAGACCATATCTTCCAAGCTTTAAAACACTACTTGTAACATATATAGGAACTGCAATAGTTTTCTTTGTAGCACTCCAGTCTGGAATACATAATTCCTTTGGTTTAGATTCTACAATTGGAGCACTTATTTTAGGTACATTATTTATATCTGTTGCTGGGGTGGTAGCTACTTTTAATCAGAGGTTTCATCATGTTAAAGAACTAATATTTTCCATAGCAGTTGGTACAGTGCTTGCTGCCGTTTTAACTGGATTTACTCGTGCTATACTAACTGGCAATATTTCAGAAGACCCTGCATTTATGGCACTGGGGTTTGTTTGTATTGTACTTGCTTGGAGGCTTTTATTCGGACCATGGTCCGAACATGTTAAAGCTACAGTGCTAGGGACATTTATATTTGTGATTGGTGGAATACTTCTCTGGAACGACCCACAAGCAGTAAGAACGTCTAGAATTTTAGCGAGCATTATAGCTATAATTCCTGCAATTTTATGGTGCTTGTTTTTCCTTAAGTATCATAAGCAGAGGCTAAGCATGGTTTTTCTTATGTTTTTTGCGGGAATGCTCTCCACTGCTCCAATCCTGTTTTACGATAAACTTGTTCGCAGTGGTGTAGAACTACAATTTTTCTTTTTCCGCATAGTCCCAGAAAACTTTTCTACAACATCTACAGCATTTATTTCTGGAAACCTTGTTGGTATGACTGGTGTGCGTTCTACATTGGTAGTTACATTTGTTTCTTTCCTATTTGTTGGAATAGTAGAAGAGGTAAGTAAGTTTTGGGTTATTCGCAAAAGTGGAAGAAGATTTTTTTCTAGCATAGATGATGTACTTCAGCTTTCTATAATTGTTGCAATTGGTTTTGCGTTTGCAGAAAACGTTTTAAATCCAACATATTTTATGAATTTTGTAAGGGCGTACATACTAACCTCTACTCCAAACTGGGGAGCGTTTGTAGGAAATGTACTTGGGCGAGCTATTCTTACGAATATGGTACACATAGTTTCTACTGGAGTAATGGGTTACTTTATGGGAGTTGCATTATTCGCAGGTCCTATACTAAAAGATGGTAAATCTAAAGGAAGATTCTTCATTTTAGCAGATGGGTTAAATTCACTTTTACGTCTTCCAAAGAAGCCAGTATTCAGAAAACAAATGCTAATTGTAGGTTTGACATTTGCAATACTTCTTCATGGACTTTATAACTTTTTAGTTACATTTCCAGACTTATTACCTGGTCGTCCACAATCTATAGGGCATATATTTGGAATGTCTAATGGATTACTTGGAAATATTCCAATTGTTATTATTCCAGCACTATTTTACGTAGTTGGTGGTAGTTGGCTTCTTACAGAACTTTTTTATAAAAAGGAGAATATGAAAGAAAGGGGAAGACTAGTGGTTGCCGATACCTTTGTGACAGATTAGGAAAACATAAGAAATGAAACTATGGAATGAAGCAATGCATCAATGAAGCAATACGGTATAACGCTTCGTAAATCGCTTGCGATTGTTTTATTGCTTCATTTATTATCTTGTCTAATTCTCTCTAGAGCTTATGTCGAAATTAAGCTAGAATCCTTCGGCTTTTCCAAACTAAAAAATATGAAGAATATACATTTAAATCTAAGACGTGCATCCACATTACTACTAATAATATTTTGTGCTTCTTTTATTCAAGTAGATGTTTCTTTTGCACAGTCTGCAAGTGTACAAATTCATTCGCAGAATAGTGAATTTGTTTCTCGTTCGGATTTTCTTCGTGGCGTTGTATATGCGTTTGGCTTGGAAGAGGAAAAAGTTAATGAGTCTAATTTAAATAAGTATGCACGAATTCCACAAGGTTTAAGAAAGTATGCATCAATTGCACAAAAGCGTGATGCACTTTCTATATTTGGAGATAGTCTTAACTTATCACGTGGTATTTCTAGGCATCAGGCTATATTTATTATGGTAAAAATGGGGGATATAAATCCTGTTGACCCTTCTCAAAAATTTGAAGATGTTACAGAAAGCACTCTACTTGAGGGATTGGTAGGTATCGCGTTAGAAAAGCAATGGTTAAAGTCCGAAAGCAATAATGTATTTGGGGTAAATACTTATATTACAGGTGCAGAAGCAAAACGAATTCTTCGCTCTTTAGAAAGAGAGTTTAATCCACAATCTGAAAGAAATATTGAAGAGAAAAATAAAGCCAAAAAATCAACATACAAAATTAAAGTTTTGCCAAAGAAAACATCTACATCTAGCTCTTTACCAGATTCAGCAATATTACAAAGTTTGTGGAGATTAATAGAAGAACAGTATTTATATGATGAAAAAATTGATGACAAAAACGTAGCTTATTCCATGGCAGAAGCAATGATGAAAGCATTAGATGATCCATACTCTATATTTATGCGTCCAGCATCTTCTAAGAATTTTCAAACTCAGATAAATGGAAAGGTAACAGGAATAGGAGCACAGGTAGAATATAAAGATGGAGTATTAACAATTGTTGCTCCATTACGTGGTTCTCCTGCAGAGAAAGCAGGCCTTCTTCCAGGGGATGAAATACATAAAGCAGATGGAGTATCTCTTGTAGATATTGGTTTTATGGAAGCTGTAGAGCACGTAAGAGGACCAGAAAATACTTCCGTTAAACTTACAATTCGTAGAAATGGGGTAGATTTTGAGAAGAAAGTAGAACGTGCGACAGTGCAAGTGCCAGAAATTGAAATTAAATGGCAAGGAGATGTTGCAATAGTAAAAATACTGCAATTTGGGCAAGCAACAGATACTTCGCTACGTGCTGAAATGATAAAGATACAAGATAAAAATCCTTCTGGAATAGTAATAGATTTAAGAAATAATCCTGGTGGACTATTGCATGCAGCAAATATTGTTGTTGGAAATTTTGTACCAATGGGATCTACCGTTGCACAGGTCAAAGCTAAGAATTCTACACGTAAACAGAAGACAGACCATAATCCAACAATTGATGATGATATTTCTTTGGTTGTACTAATTAATGGTGGTTCTGCAAGTGCATCAGAAATTGTTGCTGGAGCCTTGCAAGACTATGACCGTGCGACCATTATTGGAGAAAAGTCTTTTGGAAAAGGTACCGTACAGCAAATTATTCAATTTAATGATGATTCTTCTATGAAGATGACAATTGCAGAATGGCTTACTCCTAAAGGTAGAAAAATAGATGGTAAAGGAGTAATTCCAGATATTAAAGTAGAGGATGGCGAAAGGGATCCTCAGATGAGGAAGGCTTTGGAGATACTTAGGTAGTTATTAGTGTATTAGTGATTAGAATATTAGAAATAATCCTGCAATTTTATGTAAAGATAGCAAAGCATCGAGGATAGCCCTTCGGCATGCCGAAGGGCTATCCTCTACCATTGTGAAAATTTTGATTATAAAAATAAAAGTCCCTATTATTCTAATACTCAATTATTCTATTATTCTACTTACATATTCGAATAAAACTGTTTTCTCCTATTCTTTACTCTATATTCCTCTCTTTTTAAAGCTTTACCACGAACTAAACGTTTGTTGTCTTTTTTCTTATGTGTACTTCTTTCGCGAAGCATTTTTAAAATACCTGTTCTTTGCATCTGCCTTTTAAATCTTTGTTGCAGACTGTCATTACTTTCTTCGCCGCGTTTGTGAGCGTGTAACGCCATAGTGCGCAGTAGATTAGGGACAGCGGGCTTAATATGCAAGTAATTGATTAATAATTTATGTTTTTTATAAGAATTAATGTCTACACCTCTGCTTCGCAAGCTTCGCAGATCTTCACGCAAGCTTCACGAATCTGTGTGAAGTTTATCATTTTTATAAATTAGTAATAATAATGTGCCTACACCGTTGCTTATTACGTCTCCTGCTACTACAATCCTTTGCACTATGCCCAAAGACAATTATTCAGCAGAAAAAATTCAGGTGCTAGAAGGCTTGGAGCCTGTAAGAAAGCGCCCTGGAATGTACATTGGTTCTACAGATACTAGAGGACTTCATCATTGTGTTTATGAAATTGTAGACAATGCAATAGATGAAGCTATGGGTGGATATTGCGATACTATTCTTGTTACTTTAAATGATGATGGATCTGTAAGCGTGGAAGATAATGGACGTGGTATTCCTGTAGACATACATCCAAAAAAGAAGAAGCCTGCGCTAGAAATAGTACTTACTACACTTCACGCAGGTGGAAAATTTGGTGGTGATGATAGTGGATATAAAGTATCTGGAGGTCTTCATGGAGTTGGTAGTTCTGTTGTAAATGCTTTAAGTACGCATATGATTGCGGAAGTTTATAAAGGTGGAACTGTATATAGGCAGGAATACAAAAAAGGTATAACAGCAACAAAGCTTACAGAAACTGGTAAAACAGAAAAGACAGGAACAAAAATTACATTTACTCCAGATGCTGGAATATTTGATTCAACTACGTATTTGTTAGATACATTAATGACAAGATTTAGACAACAGGCATACCTAACGCGTGGAATTACAATTGCAATAATGGATGATAGAAAAGAACGTCCAGAAGAAGATTTGCAGCATCCACGTTTATACAGATTTCATTTTGAAGGTGGAATATCTGCATATGTAAGACACATGAATGAATCTAAAGAGGCAATAGTTGATCCTATTTGGTTTGAAAAAGATGTAGAAGCGGGATTTGTAGAAGTTGCTATTCAGTATTCCAAATCTTTCCAAGAGAATGTTATTAGTTTTGCGAACAATATTCATACAGCAGAAGGAGGTCATCACTTAACAGGATTTAAAGCAGCACTAACGCGTACAATCAACGCTTATGCAAGAAGCCAAAGTATATTAAAAGAAAAAGAAGATAACTTAACTGCAGATGATGTACGAGAAGGTTTAACAGCTGTTATTTCTGTTCGTCTTAAAGAGCCACAATTTGAAGGGCAAACAAAGGGAAAACTAGGAAATGCAGAAATGAAAACTGCAGTTGAAAGTGTAGTGAATGAAAAACTTGCAGAGTATTTAGAAGAGCATCCAGCAGAGGCAAAAGAAGTCGTAGGTAAATGTATGCTTGCGGCGCGCGCCCGAATGGCTGCGCGCGCAGCGCGAGATAGTGTTATAAGAAAAGGTGCACTAGAAGGTATGACTCTTCCAGGAAAACTTGCAGATTGTTCAAGTAAAAATGCTGCAGATTGTGAACTCTTTATAGTTGAGGGGGACAGTGCTGGAGGTTCTGCGAAACAGGGGAGAAATAGAAAATTTCAAGCTATTCTGCCTCTAAGAGGAAAAATATTAAACGTAGAACAGGCAAGACTAGACCGTATGCTTGGTAATAATGAAGTAAAATCTTTAATCATTGCTCTTGGAATAGGAATAGGTGAGGTGAAAGATATGACTAAACTTCGCTATGATCGAATAGTAATAATGACAGATGCAGACGTAGATGGTGCTCATATTCGCACACTACTTATGACTTTGTTCTTTAGGTATTTCCCAGAACTTATAGAGCAAGGACATTTGTATATTGCTCAGCCACCTTTGTTTAAATTGGCAAAAGGAAAAGATGTTCGTTATGCATATATCGAAGAGGAAAAAGACGCAATCTTGAAAGAATGGGGCGTTACACAGCAGGTAGATGAACCTGATGTACCTGAGGAATCCGAAGAAGAAGATGAACTTGCGGAAGGAGAAGAGAATGAAAAGAAGGCAAAAAAGAAAACTGCAAGAGTTGGTATTCAGCGATATAAAGGTCTTGGAGAAATGAATCCAGATCAATTATGGGAAACAACTATGGATCCAGAAGCAAGGCTAATGCTTCGTGTAACTATGGATGATGCAGAAAAAGCAGATGTAATCTTCACTACTTTAATGGGTAGCGAAGTAGCTCCACGCAGAAAATTCATCCAGACACATGCGAAAGCTGTTAAGGATTTGGATGTGTAGAAAATATTAAGAAACCAAAAAAAATCAATTTTGTAAAAAGAGAAAAATATATTTTTAATTATTTGGTTTTTTTAAGGCTACACAAAGAGAGCTAGGGTCAGGATCATTAGGTCGTGGAACTCTATTACCAATATTTTCAGTTGGGGGATCTTTTGGTTTTTTTCTACATAAAGTGGTGCATAATCCAACTCGTTGGAGTTCTATTAAGCATGGGGTTCTTAATTCTATTTCAGGACTTTGCAGTAGGCTTCTTCCTATAAAAGCTTCATTAAGTTTTGTCATAAAAAAATAATATATCTTTCTAAATTAGGGTCAATACTATTTTTCTAATCCTAGTCTTGCATTTCTCCTAAGTGGTCTTTAAGCGTATATATATCTAACTTATCTTCACCTAAAAGTTTAATAATTTCACTTAAAGCAGAGCTAAAAGGTATTTTCTTTTGCTTTCCTGCAGCCATATCTCGCAAAATAATAACTCCTTCCTTTACTTCCATTTGACCTAAAAGCAATGTGTACGCGGCACCAAATTTATCTGCTAGACGCATTTGGCTTTTTATACTTGCTTCTCCAAGTGCACCAACTGTATGCACGCCTCTATCTCGTAAATCAGAAATCAATTTAATGCAAATTTTCTTAGCATCTGGTCCAAGTTGTGCAACAAACACATCAACATGGTCTTTGTTTGGGGCTTTTATTCCTGCTTGTTTCATTTGCCATACTATTCGTTCCATTCCTCCTGCAAAGCCAAGACCTGGTGTTGGTTGCCCCCCTAACATTTCTATTAGTGGATCGTATTTCCCACCTCCCCCAACTGCATTTTTGCCTTTTGTTTCTATGTCCCAGTATTCAAATACAGTTTGATTGTAATAGTCTAGACCTCTTACAAGAGTTGGATTTTCTACGTACTGCGCACCCAATTCATCCAAAAATTCTAAAACTGATGCGTGGTATTCTTTACTTTCTTCATTTACAAACATATCTAGAGCCGGTGCGCTCTTAAGCAAAATATGCGTATCTTCTTCTTTGCTATCTAGTAAACGCATTGGATTTGTTTCTAGTCTTTTTTGGTCTAGCTCTGGGAGATTTCGCTCTTTTCCTATAAAGAATTCTTTCAAAGCTTGAGAGTATTCTTGTCTATTTTCTGCAGTTCCTATGTTATTTATTTGCATTGTTAGACGGTCTCTTATTCCAAGATCTGTAAATATTTTATTTAAAACGTGAATTAACTGCGCATCTAAACTCGCATCCGAAAGACCAATTACTTCTAGACTAA
>DAOWDW010000001.1 GCA_030638845.1 Candidatus Peregrinibacteria bacterium
CATATATCCATCCAAATTATATCTTTCATGCGAGTGTGCTAAAGATGCAATAAACATATTCTCATTCTGTCTTATGGATTTTGCTATCTGTCTAACATCAAATGCTATAGAAGTATCAGACATGCTCAACGGAACTAGATGCAGGATAGTTTTAGGTCCATTACCCATCTGAATAGGCGTTGTATTTCCAGTTATTATTTCAGTTATCCTATTTGCCCTAAACATTTCTATGCGATCTTTTGCATCACCAGAAAGATCAAAGGCGACTTTTATTTCTTGGTAATTTAGAGGATGTTTACCTTTTGAGTTTCTTGTAAAAAATTTATTACTACCCATATCGACCATATGGGGCTTTAGCCAACTTTGTTGTATTTTAAGAACAATGCAGTATCTTCCACTTGAAACAGGTATTTCTTTGATATAAATACCAGGAATTCGGGGGGTTATCTTATCTCTTATTAGATTATCTAAACGCCTGATTTCAGCATCTGGATCTTCTGACTTAATTCCTTTTACATTAGTAGGCATGCTTCCTTTTTGTTCAATACCAAAAATAAGATATCCACCTTTTGTATTAGCAAATGAGGAAACATCGTTTAGAAATTCTCTTTTCTCATCTCCAGTTATTACTTGGAGCGCTGATTTGTATTCAATGCTTGTTACTTCACTAATTTGGTCGTCAACAAGTTGTTGCATATCCTCAAGTGTAAAATCTTCCAATGGTTTTTTATCGAGAAACATATTGTAATTATAGCTTAAATAATTTTGTATAAAGTATTCTTTTCATAAAAAATAATTACATAGAATGCATAGTGATATATAAAAATACTTATTTAAGTACCAATGCTATAATATTGCTATTAAATTATGCCTATAAACTCAAAATCTACCGGCAAAACGAAAAATAGAACCAAATCTACCCGTATTAAGCACCCTGGAATTGGTCAAGGAGTGGGAGGAGGCCGGAAACCTAGTATAAAGGAAAAACAAGTCGCTATACTTGTAGCAGCCATTGAGAATGGCTTTGTGGTTAAAGAAGCGCTTACACATGCGAAAATAAAGAAGGATGCGTACTACCGAAAACTTAAAAATGATGTGAAGTTTCGCGACAGAATAGAGGTAGCTGACATGAAACTAAAAATGAAAGCAAAAGCAAACATGGCAAATGCTATTAGAAATGGCGATATGCGTACAACACGGTGGTTTCTAGAGCGCAAAGTGCCAGAAGAATTTGGACGTAAGAGATTGGAAGATAGTAATGAATCCTCGAATAGAAATATTCAAGTTATTCTTCCGGGCAGTAGGCAACATCCACGTATTTCATTTCCGTAAATCAAGATGTCTTCTTTTCATCAAATGTATCCAAAAATTGAGAATATATTCCCTGGTACAACCTCTGATTTTCAGACATTTATATCTCTTTTGAACAGTTTAAGTCTTACAGATTCTTTGATGTTTTGTATGAGGGTGAACCATATTTTACTTGATTGGAATAAAACTCATGAAGATAAGCAAAGAAATATTGCTCAACTTTTCTTTTCAGAAGAAGAGATAGGAAAGATGTTTACAGGAAGTCCTCGAATCTCATCATTTAGTGAATTGCTGATAGTATCTAAAGGTTCAATAACACATTTAGCACGCTGGATTGTTATGTACTGTCAAGATCAAGAAGGAGATGGTACAACGTTTAAAGACCCGAAAATTAGACAAATATTTGCAAAGGCTTTGCTTATTATTAATGATGTTTGGTCACAAGACATTCAAATGGAACACATGCTTGATGATGTACCAATAGAAGAAACTAGATACAATTTATTGTCTACTTTCAGGCAAAATTCTGCAGGTAGTCATATTCCTACTCAGCATGGTTCATTAAGCATTGGAAAAGGAGTTTCAATGTTTATTGATCCTGGTTACTTTGGGAACCAGCATCCTGAATTTGCAAAGCAATTTCAGCAAGTAACTGGTATAAGTATAGAAGACTATTATATATGTCATACGTACCTAACATCTAATACTAATAGTAAAGTTGATGGAAAAGCTTTATTTGAATTCGAACAAGCGGTAAATTCAGTTGCTGAGGAATTTAGACCAATATTTGCATCATTTCTTGAATTAGAATCTCAAGACATATCAGATCTCAGAAAGGCATTTTGGGGAGACTTTGAAAAAGAATCTTTAAGTGATTTTTCAGATGCACCTCCGTTCAATGATCGAGAATTGAGAACAAGACCATTTTTTAGAACACAAGATGGACGAATAATAATTATAGATCCAGGTCTTTATTTCGACAAAATTACGGATGGTCCTTTATTTACTATGTTTGGAGTTGGTAAAGCTGAATATTTTATCCATAAATTTGGTTATGCCTTTGAAAAAGCGGTACATGATTATTTACGTAAGCTTTATCCAATATCACCACTTAATGATCGTTTAAGTTGTCCCCTAATGAGGCAAGCAATAGGCACAGAACCGTCATCTGTTGAGTTAACTGATGCATGTTTAGATTATGGCGAAGAGATGATTATATTTGAAATAAAGGCTAGTTTCTTACGGCAAGATACGGTGTTAGAAAACGATAATGAAAAATATGTAGCTATGCTTAGAGAAAAGTATGTTTTAACGTCAGATGGAGAACCAAAGGGGGTTACTCAACTTGCTAATACAATTATTGGACTTGAAAATGATAAATATGAAGCAGTGGATAGAGATTTTTCCATTGTTAGTAAAATTTTTCCAGTGCTATTGGTTCATGATGAATTGATTGATGCGCCAATGCATCCTCATTTCTTTGCGAATGAATTTATACAAGCACTAAAACCAGATGAAGTATTACAGAATGGCTTTTTAAAAAAGGGACGTTTTCTTGTAGCGCCAATTGCTTTAATGACATTTGAAGATTTAGAAAATCTTGAATTTTCAATTCGTAGAAATGGTTTTTCATTGAAGGATGCATTACAACGATATATAGAAATGTATCCCGATAGATTGCAATCTTTCCATAATTTTTGTGTTGAGGCACAATATCAACCCTATGCGGGGCAAATTTTCGCTCAGGTCAATTTAGATTTTTTAGCAAAAACGAAAGATCGTTTATTTCCCCAAAACCAAGATGGATAAACTGAATATTGAAGGCAGATGGTGGATTGCTGGAACTGATAATGTAGTTCCAGGGACTTTGATTAGAGATGAAAATGGATTGAGATTGGAATTGAATGGTTCTTTTACTGAACGTACTGATGAGGAAATTAGAAAATCTTTTAGTCAAAAAAAGGGATTAATATTTCCAAGCAACGAAGAAACAATTCTTGGAATAACTAAAGATGGAAAACCTATTACTCTTGAATACTATGCAATCAAGGAAGGAAAGATATTCATTATTGGTCCAGGTTATGATTCAGAATCATATCCAGTACATAGATTCTTTGAGAACGTTCATTTTCCAAATCCCAAGGAAATAAAATTTAAAAAGATGATAGTTTCACTGCCTTACCTTTTTGATTGGACTGACATAAAGTTGGTAGAAGCAACAAGAACATACGATGACAACAATAAGCCATTAAGCGCATGCTTCAAATGCAGTCCTGGGGAAAATACACATTTAGGTGAATATGGAGGTTTAAAGATATATTTACGTACATTTGTTACTACCCCCTTTTTTCCAACTGCCGAAATAAAAATCAAGCAAGATACGCATCTAGTTTTGGAAAGTAAAAATAAATTGGAAATATCTATTGAAGATTTCAAAGTTATACTCTTTTCTATTAGAGATTTTCTATCTATGGCAATTGGATGTGATGTTCTGATTCAACATGTTATTGCTTTTGCTGATACCAATCAGCGAATTATATCTAAAGAGAAAACCTACAATCCAGAGGTAATTGTTCATGAAAACTTTTTACAGCCTAGAGCTGTGCCAGTTAAAAATATAAGAAAAGAACTAATGAGTTTTACGCTTAATGATTTGTTGCCTAATCCTGAAATAATAATCAATAGTTGGCTTAATATGTCCAGAGATATGAAGGATGTATTCAACTTATATTTTTCAACTCTTACTACTTCAAGTTTAAATATTCGCAATAAATTCCTAAGTATTGTATCTGCTATTGAAGGAATTGTTAGAAGTGATAGGTCTATGCGAAATACAGACCTAAAACCGATACTTCAATCGATTCATAATTCTATAAAAAAATATGGTCACCTGTTTGCAGATGACGAGTTTGAAATAATTGCTAATTCAAGGAATAAATTTACTCATATTGAATTACGTGACCCATCTAAGAAGATATTCAAAAATCATGAGTTGAATGATGTGACAAAAAAATTATCAGCAATGTTAGAGATTCGCATGTTAATGAATCTTGGCTTTAAAGATGAAACATTGGACCGCATTGCGAAGCAAAAAATAGTTGAGGCTAAACGCTAATAGTTAAAAGCCTAAAAGTTAAGATATATTCATATTATAATTTTTACACTCCAGTCCAATATTATTGATTATCAATTGCATCATAAATTAAATCACGAAGCTTTTTCTTGTCTCGCAATCGTACGACCAATTTAAATTTCTTACCTCCAGTAGTTTCTACTGTGATTAATTGCATAAGAGGCATTGCCACTGTAACAGATGCAATTTGGCTAAGGACAATACTATCTTCTTCCATTCCAAGCTTTCGGAATGCAAGGCGATTTTTGTACAAAGTTACAGTAAAACCAGCATATGATGTTCTAAAGATGTGAGACATAATAATTAGAATGGAAGAAGTAGAGTAGGTTGTATATCTAAAGAAGGCATCCAACCTGGTAGCCCTACATCACCACTCCAAGGAGCTAGACAGAGGCAGGCGGATGCCTACTACAGCTGTCTAGGAGTACACAAAGATACTCGGGAGTGTTTTCGATGATAAGGGCTACAAAGCTATTATACGCATTATTTTGTAATATGGAATAAGAGATAGTTCAAAACATGATGTACTACTTGCAAGTTAATATTTGTTTGTTAATCAGATTTATTGAACTATCTCACTTTCTCCTCTTCTAGATCAATAAAACATGGAATTATAGAAGTGGAATAATAAGGAACAAAGCAGTACAAGTTGGTACGCAAATGGCTTATATAAGCCATATAATTAACTTTCAGAACTTGCACTTTTATATCCTTTTCTCGTACGCTGTGGGCACAGCCCGCTCGCGCGGGTATTTTTTATGTCTGAAAAATCGCGTAATCGTCAGGCTAGTAAAGAAAGGTGTCCACAAGACATTGAATATTCTATTTGTTACCCAGAAGAGAATCCTGATACAGCTATTAATGATATAACGCGTGTTTTATCTCACGTTGGATTATTTGATGAAATGCAATAAGTACAAACCTATTTTCTTTTTCAATAAAAGCAGGTTATATTTTGTTTATGATTACAACATTTGAAGAAACCACTGAAATACGTAGAATTGCGATTTACATAAGAGTATCAACAGCAGAGCAGAAGCTTTCTGGGTATAGTTTAGATGCTCAAAAAAAGAAGTTAGCAGCACATGTAAATGCTCACGCAGCACAAGGATGGCAAACAAAACAATCATGGATATATGAAGATGTGCATACAGGCAGCGATCTCAATAGAAAAGAGCTCAATCGTCTTCGTGAAGATGTAAAAGCAGCAAAATATGATGCAGTACTGGTATGGAAGATTGATAGGTTATCTCGTTGTCTTAAACATTTGATTCTTGTTTTTGAGGAATTACAAGAAAACAATGCTAGCTTTGTTTCAGTACAAGAAAATATTGATTTTAAAGGTCCAATAGGGAATCTTATATTCCAAATCTTTGGGGCAATTGCGCAGTTTGAGAGGGAATTAATAAAAGGAAGAACACAAATGGGCAAAATAGCTTCCGCAGAAGCTGGTAATTTTACTGGAACTAATTTTCCTTACGGGTATAGAAAGATGCCCAATCCTAAAACAAAGGGAAGCATTCTTGAGATCATTCCCGAAGAAAAGAAGTGGGTTAAGCAGATATATGATTGGTGTATTTATGAAGGATTTGGAGAGGGTCAAATTGCTAAAAAAATGAATGAACTGAAAGTACCAAAAAAGAATCACAAGCATACAAAGCGCGCGAGTATTAAATGGACTAATGTTATGGTTCGAACTATTTTGACTAATCCTCTTTATCGTGGAGATTTTGTTGCAAATAGAAAAGATGAAGAAGGTCAAATAATGTCAGAAGATCAATGGACGGTAGTAGCTTTCCCGCCCTGTATTTCCGAGCTAACCTTCTTTCAGGCACAGGAGGCAAGAAGAAAGCGCAAAGGTGGTTCAACAGATACAGATTACATGCTTACTGGAAAACTAATAGATATGGATTTGGAAAAACCAAAACGTTTTTCTGGTGCAGGAAGACACAAAGGAGGATTTAGCTATCGTAGAAAACAGTTCGATAAAAAGGTAAATGGTAAAATGAAGCATTACAAAGTTTTCGAGATTCCGGGGCAACAGATAGAAAATTTTGTATGGAATAAGGTTATGGATGCTTTAAAGAATCCAGAGATATTTATTAAGAAGTATCTTTCCAAGCAATATACAGAGCCAGGAATGGCAGAACGTTATGAACGCGATTTAGCAGCGTATCGTGCAGCGAAAGTAAATGAAGAGCTTGCTATAGCTCGTATTGAAGCAGCATTTGAAGAAGGTGCGTACTCACAAGAGAAAATGGAAAAGAAAATACAAGAGAGAAATAAAGTTCTTATTAAACTTGATGATAATATTATAGAAGCAGAAGACAGATTGAAGTTTATGTCCTGTGTTGATATCGAGATACATAAGTTAAAAGATGTAGCATCTCAGGTGCAGTATCGACTAGATAATTTAGATAGAAGACAGAAGAAGATTCTCTGTAATCTTTTTGTAGATAAAGTCGAGATGCGACGACGTAAGGTTCATAACAGGTGGAAGGCACATGCCGAGGTACATCTTCGGTTCAACCCTCAAAAATTCGCTGAGGGTATGGTGGAGGGTAGAACCACTAAAGATAGTGCTGTAAACAAAAAAGCCTCTTCCGAGGCTAAAAATCTTAAACATGGTGGGCGATGGAGGACTTGAACCTCCGACCTCGACATTATCAGTGTCGCGCTCTAACCAGCTGAGCTAATCGCCCTTGATTTGAAGGATATTAGTAATTTCTCTCTAACCATCCGTCTGGGCGGATAATCGTTCTTATAAGACGAAGCGTACTATAGCGGTTATTTATTCATAACGAAAAGAAAATTATATAAATATATGAAATTCTAATTATGTTTTATTTCTTCCTTTTAACCATTTTCCAACACTTTTTACATCAACTTCAACAAGATCCACAATTGGATTGAATATGTAAATATATCGATTTAAAATTAATTTTGTTACATAAATAGCAAGTATTGCTATTAAAACTCCAGCTACCGTATCTATAGCATAGTGTTGCATGGTAATTATTGTAGATATGCTATTTGCAATAAATAATGGAATAGCTACAAAAATAAGAATTTTAGATAACTTCGTAAGATAATATGCTAATAAAAACCCCCAAGCTATATGAATGCTTGGTATGGTTGTTACAAAGAGTGCGGTGTCTCTTTCGGAAATTCTAAAATTAACAACGTACTGCATTATATCTTCTAGCTCAAATATTGGAGAGTATGTACTTAATGCTACTTCAATATTTGTTGAAATTTCATGAAATAGAATTGGTTCCCAATATGCAATTACTGGAGAGGTTGCAGGGAATAAATACCAAAATGGCATACTAAAGATAGGGCATAGAAAAAATGCACATATAAAATGTATGCACAAACGTGTTTTAACAATAAATAGTGTAAAAAGCATAATATTTATTATTAATGTTAATGAGAAATATATCTTAATTAAAAAAGGTACTATCATATCAATTATTGGTTTTAGCTCATTATTGCTTTGCTGTAGCCAAATTGTTGGATACACACCAAAAATGCTATGGTCAATTTCCATTAAATAGTTATTATTCCTTGAAATTACATGTTCATCTATATTTGGACTCATTATTTTAAAAGATAGAACTATATAAATAGAAGATAATAAAATAATTAGCAGTACTCCAATTGTAATAGAAATTATTTGTTTCTTAGATTTTGTAACAATCATTTTATCCTTTTCAAAGAAATAGTTTTCTAATAATTTTCCAATAATTTTCCAAATAAAATATATTCCAACAAATATAAAAAAAATGAATAGAAAATAACCAAGTCCTCTTGCCAAATAATATTCAATCATTACATTTATCATTTTATAATTTTCTGATAGAAAGATCAGAAATATTTTTTATTAAGAAGTTACATAAAACAATTTAATCATACTTTTATATAAACACAAAAACGATATTTTTTATTGAATGATAAAAACCCCTACTAGGTAGTAGGGGTTTAATTTTATCTTTCTAATTCAATTCCTATTCTTCTTCTTGTGCTTTTATTAGCAAGTCTCTTTGCTCTTTAATACATGCAATTTTATCTGCTCCTACTTCTTCTCTACACATTTTTCGTGCTTGACTAAGTGCATTTCTTCTTCTTTGAGATATTGCGTCGGATGTGTTAATACGTTTTCTTACTTGTTCTTTAGTAAGATTTATTACCTTTGTTTTCATGGAATTAATTCTGTTTCGGAGCAAAAGTTGCTTTTTTTCTGCTAGTTTTTCAGATCTTTCCTTAGCATCATTTAATCTAGTTTGTTTCCTTTCTAGTGTTTTTGCTCTTCTTAGCTCAAATCTTGTTAAGGCTTCTGCTTCATTTTTTTGTTTTGCAGAAATTGAACTTGCATTGTTATTTCTATCGGAACGGCGATTGCTGTGCACATTTTTAAGAATACTGCTATTTGCTCGTATATAATCTCTCGTTGTACTATTTTTAATTGCTTGGGATCTTTCTATTAGCCTTTGGCAAGCTAGACGATCTGTTATTTTAGATTGCGTACATGGGTTTAAAGCATTTGGATTAACTGCAAGTGCTGGTGTTGCTCCAAGTAGTAAACTTGTTGCTAGAATGCTTGGTAATAATTTCATATTTAAAAAGGGAAAAAGAATA
>DAOWDW010000053.1 GCA_030638845.1 Candidatus Peregrinibacteria bacterium
TTCTTAAGTGCAAGCTCTACAGAATCTGCAAGACGAGACCTATTTGGATTAAGAGTATTTTCATCACTAATTTCTAAATCTCTAACAACCATACGGTCCACAACAATTTCTATTGTATGTTTTTTCTTCGGATCTAATTTAACTTCTTCATCTACAGTAACTATGCTTCCATCTATTCTCATTCTTACAAATCCTTCTCTACGAATAGCATCTATAATTCTTACATGTTCACCTTTTCGGTCTTCTACAATGGGAGCTAAAATAAATATTTTTATTCCATCTTCCATATCTGCAATTACATCTACAATTTGTGTAGAAGATTGCCTAGCAAGTACATTTCCACATTCACTACAGTGTACCTTTCCTACTTTTGCCCATAGTAAACGCATATAGTCGTATATTTCTGTAACTGTTCCTACTGTAGAACGTGGATTTCTAGGTGCAGTCTTTTGGTCTATGGAAATTGCTGGACTAAGTCCTTCTATACTTTCTACCTCTGGTTTTTCCATTTGAGCGATAAATTGGCGTGCATATGCGCTTAAACTTTCAACATATCGTCTCTGTCCCTCTGCAAAAATGGTATCAAATGCTAAAGATGACTTTCCAGAGCCAGAAAGTCCAGTTATTACCGTAAGTTTATTACGGGGTATTTCTACATCTATATTCTTAAGATTGTGCATTTTAGCGCCTTTTACGATTATTTTTCCGTGTCCTGAGTTTGTCAAAGGATCCATATAGATTTTTTGGAATAACAAAAAAATGCGCATAGCGCGCTTCGGCGCTTGAGCGTAGCAAAAAGATAGCCTACTGTCTAGGGTAGAGGAGTAAATTAGTTGAGATTAATGCTAATGAAGGGTCAAGAGAAAATTGTCTGGAGAAAATAAATTCTCTAAAAAAATATTTTCTCTGTTATTTACATAATAAACCATCAAAAAAATGCTTCTTAAGCACCTTCCTCTCCCGCCCCACTTCGCCAAGGCTACGAGAGGGCAGGCCGGGAGGAGAAGTAGTCTATGTATTGTTATATTGTTTTATTTCATCACTGCTACAATTAAATTATGTTCACTGGAATTATAGAATCAACGGCAAAAGTATTAAATATTACTAATTCATCACTTTATGTTGAGCGACCTATATTCTTTGATGATATTCGCATAGGATCAAGCATATGTGTAAATGGAGTGTGTTTGTCCGTAATTAAATTTGATGATGAAAGTATGTCTTTTTATGTATTAAAAGAAACTATGAATAAATCTTCACTTGGATTATTAAAACAGGGATCTAAAGTGAATTTAGAAAGAGCACTTAAGGCAGATGGCCGATTTGAAGGTCACGTTGTTCAAGGTCACACCGAAGGAGTAGGGGAGGTAACTCAAATTCCAGATGGTGAATCTGAAGTTTTAATGATCCAGATGCCAAAAGAATTGAGTAAATATTGTGTACAAAAAGGAAGCATTGCACTAGATGGAGTGTCACTAACTATCGCATCTTTAGATCAAGATTCAGTTAGTGTCGCACTTATTCCTCATACTCTAGAAAACACTACTTTAGGATCAAAAAAAATAGGGGATAAGGTTAATGTGGAGACGGATGTGCTGGGGAGATACGTAAGAAGTGAAGCAGTGGCACAGTAAAACAGTAAAACAATGTATTACAATGTAACACAAACTAAATTCCTGTATTACAATGTAACACAGGAATAATCTCGAATATCGAATATCGAAATCCGAAAATAATTTTTCCATTCATAATTCTTCATTCTTAATTCTCCATTCCCTATACTCAAATCATCAAAAGCCAGAATCCTGCCACCATTATTCCAGAAAATGTAGATCCTTCATGGAAGATAGGAATAGTAGCGTCTTCATTCTACTTAGAAGTAATAGAAGGCTTAGTTAAGTCTGCAACCAAAACTTTAACAGATGCAGGCATACCATCAAACAATATAAAAAGAGTAGATGCACCTGGGTCTTTTGAAGTTCCACTTATAGGATCTGTTCTTGCAGAGGAAAAATCTGTAGATGCACTCATTGGACTCGGAATTATTATTGAAGGGGAAACACACCACGCTCATCTTCTAGCAGAACAATCTGCTAGGGGAATAATGGATGTACAGCTTAAATACAATATTCCTTTTGCATTTGAAATTATATATGTCGATTCATTGGATCAGGCTAAAGAAAGGATGGATAAAGGGGAAGAGGCTGCTAATAGTGTTCTTGTGTCGATGGAAACAATTAGTGAAATTAAATCCGAAATTTGAATATCGAAATCCGAAAAATAAAATTACATCAGAATTTCGAGATTTGGGTTTTGCAATGATATTAATAACTGCCACTTGTTATTTATACATGTAGGGCGGTACTATACACAGTATCCCTTCCTTATAATATAATGAGAAAAATTAAAATTTCGGTGGTGACTATGTGTTGCCTAGCAATGAGCTCTACAGTTGTATCTGCGGCTGTGTTTCCAGATGTTCCAGATGGTCACATATTTCAGCAGTCTGTTGAGCAGTTATTTTCATCCGGTATTATCGGGGGAAACCCAAATGGATTATTTTTACCGAATAATGCGGTAAACAGAGCGGAAATGCTTAAAATGCTTTATAAGGCAGCCGGTAAAAATGCAGACCAATCTAGTGTTAATTGTTTTTCAGATGTTGTGTCTGGGAGTTGGTATGAGTCTTATGTTTGTGATGCAGCAGCGAATGGGCATGTAAATGGATATGGAGACAAAACATTTAAGCCAGCAAAAGAAGTAAATAAAGTAGAGGCATTAAAAATGATTACCAATATATTAGATATTGAAGTAGATGAAATATCTACAGAAGATAGAGATACAATAAAATTTGTAGATGTATCTACTTCCGCTTGGTACACAAAATATTTATATGCCTCATTCCAGAAGGGTATTCTCCCTATTCCTGGGCATGGAGGGTCACACTTCTTCCCAGATTCACCTCTTTTAAGAGGAGAAGCAGCTGCATATATTTACAATGCACTTTTTGTTGAATTAAAGGAGGGGAGAGAAGAATCTTCCTCAAGTAGTAATGACAGTTCCAACAATGATTCATCTTCATCCACAAATAATGTATCTTCTGCTACTTCATCTTCTTCTAGAATAACAAGTACAGAGGTGCCAGCAGATTTTCCTTTTGATAAAACTGGAAAATTTGATGATAAACAATCATATTCTTATATGTTTACATTGGATGAGGTTAAAACAATGTTTATAGATAGTTCGGTGAATGTAGGCGGGCTTACATGTAGATTATATTTACTTCCTGAAAGTGGTTTTTCAGAAGAATATTATTTAGGACATGAAGAAGGGAAAAATTGTTTCTTATTAGTTACTCTTCCAGAAGGGGATTATCAACTTCAGTTAAAGCCTACAGTTGCAGATACAACATTTGCAGTAGAGACAATTGAGTCTACTGGTGATAATAATGATGGATTTAGAGATGCAAAAAGACTTCTTAAAGGAGTTCCAAAGTCTGCAGTTTTAGGATCTGGAGATATTCAAGATTTCTATATGTTTGAAGTTACAAGTGAAACTATTATGACTTTAGAAAGTACAAATCCACTTGAGGTTGGATGCAGTATATTTCCAATGAGCAATGTAGATTTGTTTGGATTTTCTGGACCAGAATGTAATCAATCATATTCTTATCCTCCAGGGACTTATTATGTTTCTGTAGGTAGAACTATAGCTACTAGAACGTCGCAGAAGAGCTATACGCTTATGCTACGCTAAAGCGAGTGAAACAGTAAAACAGTGAAATAAGTGAAGCAATTTGTATTTAGCTTCACAAATTGCTTGCGTATTGCTTCATTGTTTTATTGCTTCATTGTTTCATTTATTATATTTTTCTTTCCTAACCTATCATCATATTAATGATTAATAATCTCTCTTCAATTCCACAGGCTATAGACGAATTACGAAACGGTAAAATGATAATAGTAGTAGATGATGAAGATCGTGAAAACGAAGGTGATTTAATAATGCCTGCAGAACTAATAACAGAAGAACAAATGTCTTTTGTTATTAGACATACAAGTGGAATAGTATTTTTTGCATGTTCTAATTCCATTGCAGATAAATTAGAGCTTCCTCCAATGGTAAAAATTAATACTGCAAAAAGAGAAACTCCGTTTACCGTAAGTATAGAAGCTGCTGAGGGAGTAGATACTGGAGTTTCTGCAAAAGACAGAGTGCATACAATTCATACAGCTATTAAAGAAACTGCTAGACCAGAAGATCTTTCTCGTCCAGGACATGTATTTCCACTTAGAGCTAAAGATGGAGGTGTGTTAGTTAGAGCAGGGCATACAGAAGCTTCTGTAGATCTTATGAAACTTTCTGGTTTATGTCATGGAGCTGTAGGAGCAGAACTTATGAATGATAATGGAACAATGATGAGACTTCCTGATTTAAAAATGTTTGCAGAAAAAAATGATTTAATAATTATTTCAATTGCAGATTTAATTGCGTACAGACAAAAAAATGAAACACTAATTAGGAAAGAATCTGAAAGTAAATTAGAAACTTCAACAGGTAGTTGGAAAATAATTATTTATACAGATAGCATAAAAAATAAAGAACATGTTGCACTTGTAAAAGGAAAAATAAATTCCACTCAACCAACACTTGTTAGAGTTCACTCGCAATGTTTTACGGGTGATGTATTAAAATCAAAACATTGTGACTGCGGAGAGCAACTTAAAATGAGTATGGAAAAAATCGAAAAAGAAGGTACAGGAATTGTTTTATATCTTAAACAAGAAGGTAGAGGAATTGGTCTTGCAAAAAAAATCGAAGCATACAATTTGCAATGTGAAAAAGGTCTAGATACCGTAGAGGCAAATTTGGAAATAGGCTTTGCAGATGATTTGAGGGATTATGGGATTGGTGCACAAATTCTTAAGAGTTTAGGGGTATGCAATATGCGGCTCCTTACCAATAATCCAAGGAAAATAGTAGGCTTAAAAGGTTTTGGTTTGCACATAGTTGAGCAAGTTTCTATAGAGTATGAAGGGTGCAATTTTTTACAAAAAAAATACTTAAAAACTAAAAAAGAAAAACTTGGGCATAAAATTCGTAGCGCATAAAACATAACATTTTTATTTTACCGCTTTAAAAAACCCTTTGCGTTACAAAAAGAAAATGTAGAATTTTTAATAATAACTTAACCCTTCCCCCATTTTAAATATGTCACCAGTAAAAAAAGCCAAAAAAAAGACGGCAAAAAGGAAGACTGTCAAAAAGCCAGTTAGAAAAACTGCACGAAAAGCAGTGAAGCGCGCAACTGCACGCAAGTCTCCTGCAAAAAAGAAACCAGCTAAGAAAAAAGTAGCAAAAAAGAAAGTTGCTAAGAAACCAGCAAAAAGAAAAGTAGCAAAAAAGAAAGTTGCTAAGAAGCCAGCAAAAAGAAAAGTTGCTAGGAAACCAGCTAAGAAAAAAGTAACTAAAAAGAAAGTTGCTAGGAAACCAGCCAAGAAGAAAACAACAAAAAGGAAAGTTGCTAAAAGACCTACAAAAACTAAGAGGAAAGCAACAAAGAAAAGGAGATAAGTAGAAAACAAAATTCGCCTCGAGTAATCGGGGCGTTTTTTTATATTTATAAAAAAATCAAAAAATGTATCAACAACTTCGCGAAGTTGGATTTGAAATTGTTTTTAGGTCTATAGCTATCTGCAAACTAAAACGAGGGGCATTATCCTTCGGACGAAACTTTAGGTGTGTCTCCCCACGGTGATATAACAGGTATATCAAAATATGTAAGAAATATGCAATAGGCCTTTTATATATTTTGAATTGGTACCCCCGGCAGGGTTCGAACCTGCAACCTTCGGTTCCGAAGACCGACACTCTATCCAGTTGAGCTACGGGGGCTAATGATTTAAAGAACTGTATTCTATCCAGCTTGCCCCTAGAAGCACGAAGTGCGAAGCGGGGTTGAGCTACGGGGGCTAACCAATAACACACTACCATGACTCAGTAAGCACTGCTACAGTAGAAGTATGGTTTTTAAAGATGATGAAGATGATTTTATTTCTCCTTCCAGTAGTAGGAGTTTTGAAAGCCCAAATGCGGCAAAGAAAGAAAGGAAAGAACAAAGGGCAAAGCAGAAAGGATTACTTGCTGCATTAAAACGTGCATTGCTTCGTAATCAGCTGCCAGAGAAGACAACTAGAGAAATTAATAATGAAGAGTTAATAATGAAGAATGAAGAATTAGAAAAAGAGGACAATAGAAACAATAATCTCGGAACCAAGACGCATAAGCAAATGGAAGAAGAAAATGTTATTCAAGCAGATGAAACGCCAACTACAGATGGACTTGTAGAAAAAAGTCACAAAGAATCTATTCGCAAAGAAGACTTAAGTAAAGAAACAGCTTCCGAGGATGCTTAGGAAAGAGAAGAGAAGAATTTTTGTATACTTTCAATTGCTTCTATAAGATTAATATCGCCTTCTTCTTTAGTAATTACCTTTTTTGCTGAACCCAATAATTGCTGAACAACATTTCTAAAATTAACCGTAGTTCCATTTATAGTTGCCTCTGTAATTATTCCATATAAATATTTTTTAACTTCTTCATCTTTTTCATCATATGTAGCAAGTGTACACATTGCTAATATTGGTACTAGACATTCTTTACTAAGACTATCTTCAGATGTATTAGTGCGGGCGTATAAAACTGATAATAGATCAAAGAATTTTTGTGCATTTTTAGTTTGTTCCAACATTAATTCTTTTGCTTTTTCCTCTGGTGTTTTATCTAGTATTCCAGCAATCAGATTTTCAATTTTATCAGCTTTTCTTTCAGCAGTTTCTTTTTTTGCTAATTCTTCATCGGCTAAAGTTGGAGTTTCATTTATTTTAAATCCTTCATCGGATAAAGTTGAAGTCTTATTTATTTCAGATTCATCAGTTTCTGGCATTATTTAATGGGGTACAAAATGGAAAGTAATCTATTCTTATTAAAAGTAGTATGCAAGCAATAAATCATATCAAAATAATGTATACTACTTTCTATGAAAAAACTGCTTACATTCCTTTTGGTAATTATTCCTATTTCTACGGTATCTGCAGTCACTTTTCCAGATACTTGGGGTCATAATTTCGAAGAGTATATAAACTATATGGAAAGAACAGATGTTATTTCTGGTTATTCAGATGGAACATTTAAGCCAGAAAGAATAGTAAATAGAGCAGAGTTTTTAAAAATGCTTATGAAAGCCACAGAAAAAGAAATATCATCATCTTCCAAGGTAGAGCAATGTTTTTGGGACTTTGCAGGAGAAAGGCAATGGTTTTGGGAATATGTTTGTGAGGCAAAGAAACAGGGGATAGTAGATGGGTACCCAAATGGAACATTCCGTGGAACAGGTACTGTAAATTTAGCAGAGGCGGTTAAAATGAGTTTGGACGCATGGAAAGTAGAATTAAAGAAAGATTACAATTACTCGCCAAAGTGGTATGAGCCATATTTTGATGCGGAAGTATCTTCAAAATTATTTAGAGTACTTCCTAGAGTAGCCGGAAGAGAGTTAACAAGAGCAGAGGCGTCTGTAGTTTTAACTATATTAAATCCAGATTTCAATGAAGATGATTTGTTTGATTATCCATCATTATCTTCATCATCATCAACTTCTTGGCCAGACCCAGATTTAAGTTTGTGTGGAAATGGAATACTAGACCCATGGGAACAATGTGATGATGGGAACAATGACAACGATGATGGATGTAGTTCTATTTGCATTATTGTAGATCAGCCTGTGTATCATGGTGCTTTGCGAATAGACCAGAAGACACTCGCATCCACTTCGGTTACCAAAGGGGCAGAAAATGTTCTTCTAATGAAGTTTGATGCTATTGCAGGAAGACAAAACGTATTTATTACCCAATTAATATTTACAGCAGACACTGGGTCCCTTGAAAGTGGTACAAATTATAGTTTGTACTATGACTACAATGGTGACGGAGTAATAGAGACTTTAGTTGGAAGAAGTAGCCCATCTTCCGAAAAGTTATTGTTTACGAATATAAATATACCTGTAGAAGATGGACACAGTGTAAGAATAGAACTTCATGGAGATATTCCGCGCAGTGGAGATTTAAATTCATTTAGCGTTAAATTTGCAACGAATGAAGTAAATTATGTAGAAGGAGTAGGCGCAGTAGATGGAAGAGATGTTGTGCGAATAGAAACAAATAATGGAGGATGTAATTATTCATCTATTTGTTGGATAGCAGTAAATACTCAGCCTTCTCGTCTTATAACTATTGGCGATAGTTCTGGTAATTTGTATGTAACAAAAAGTACGTCTCCTATAAGAAGTCGTCAACTTCTTGGAGGAACACTTTCAGACGTTTTGCTAAAACTTAATTTTCGTGCAGTAAACGAAGATATGAAAGTTACAAAAATACGTATTGGGGGAGGGGCAAACAGCATTGAGTCCTTGGGGCTTTATGAAGAAGGTGAGAATTCCCCATTTGCCGTTGCAACATTATCTTCTTGTGAAACAGTTGTATCTAATCAATTCTGTGCAGATACTAATTATATTGTTTGGAAAGAGGTAGATAAAAAAATTGAAGTACGCGCAAATATGAAATTGGATACAGATGGAGGTGAAAGTGGAGAAACACTTGCATTAAAACTTTCTTCTTCGGTGTCAGGTGGATCTGTTGCAATAGAAGCAGAAGGAGCTAGTTCTCAAATTGAGGTTTCACAGAATGATGGTGATTCTTCGGAAGAAGGAGAAATATTTATAGGAAGAACAAATGCAGGAAGCAATAAGTCTATTACGGGATCTATTCATGATACTGTTTTAGCAAAAATTACGGGTATTTCAAATTCAAGTGGAGATATAAATGGCTATATTGTTCCAAGTGGAGTTTCTACTTTTGGGGCTTTCAGATTTTCATCTGCATCTCACGCAAATACTTCTGGTGGATTAAATACTGCAACAATTAGAAAGCTTGTATTTTCTGTAACTGCTGAGAATGTAGAATTTGAATCTAATTCTATAGAGATTTATAACGTAGATGATTCAAGTGTTGCATTTTCATGTTCTCAAGACGGGACAACTGGTATTTTTACTGTTACTTGTGATGGATTGCAAAATGAATCTGTAAATACAAATATTTCTTCTGGTGATGATATATATATTGCAATTCGAGGAAATATTTTAGATCCACAAGTAGATGCAAGAAGTAGTACTTTGCAAATTAGACTTCAGGGACTAGGTACAAGAGGATCATCTGATCCAGTAGTTTGGGACGACGAGGAAACTACTTTTAGTTGGATAGACGTGGAGGAGACTAGTGTGGAGTCAACTTTGTATAGAATAGAGTAGTAGTGATTGGTGTACTGGAATATTGGAATACTGGTCACTATTTAATGATAATTAAAATATGGATTACCAATAACCAATAACCAATAACCAATCACCAATCACCAATACACCATTTAGCTACCGAAAATATTTCCCAGCAATCCTTTACCCTGCGTACTTCTATTATCTGGGAGTAGGGGATTTAAAGTTTCTGCAAAAGTCTGTAGATTTCGTGTTTGCATGTAAACAGTTCCAGGTCCTTCAAAGGTAACTGCTAAGCCTTCTCCTGTAGTTATCATACCTAAAATACTGTCTCCAACCTTTTGAATGTTGTATTTCATATTTGCATTGAATGCAACAATGTGACCATTATCTACAACAAATTGTTCTCCTTGGCTAAGTTCTTTTTTTATTATTCCACCAAAGCTAGATGCAAATACTTTTCCTGTTCCTTGTGCTTTTATCATAAAAATACCTTCGCCACTTAAAAACCCTTTCCATCCTGTGAAATGAGAGTCTGTATCTACAGTAGTATCTGACGCTAAGAAAGAACCACCTTGAATTATGATAGATTCGTTATTTAAATCTAATATTTCTATGTCACCTGTAGCTCTAGGGGCTAAAAATACTTCACTTCCATCTTTTGTAGATTCTATGGTTGTTACAAAGAAAGTTTCGTTACTAAGAATAGTCCTTTTTACAGCTTTCCAAGCACCACCTTCCATTTTTGCTTTTATTTTGCAGGTTTTGTCCATGGCAAGCATGGCACCAGATTCTGTTCTTACAGATTCACCAGTATTTAATGTGCATTTAAGTGCACTGTAACTTGGGCGAAGGAGTATTTCGTAATTCATGGAAAGAATTGTAGCACAATATAAA
>DAOWDW010000029.1 GCA_030638845.1 Candidatus Peregrinibacteria bacterium
AATCTAAGTGCATTTGGACTTAGTGGCAGTATTAAGAAGAATATGAAAACAAAGGTTTTATTTTTTAAAGCAAGCCGTATGTGATGATGATTTAGTTGCAAATTGGAAAGGGTCTCGCACGTATAGTAGCATTTCGGCATTGGAATGAAGAGCGTAGAATGTAGAATGCAAAACGAGAAACGAAAGATGGCAACCCCATTTTCTTGATTCAAAAAAGCTTTGGTGTACGCTCGTACAAGCTCTGATACATCAGTGCCTTCTTAACTTCTATTCCCCATATTCGCATGTATTCATACAATCGCGTAAACATCATCGGTTATCAAACACAACCTATAGAGGTACGCCAAACGCCAGGTGGCACAAGCGTTACCGATTTAAACTTGGTTGTTCCTTATACGTTTCGTTCAGAACAAGGTGAAATGCTAGAAGGAAAAGGTTTTCATACTGTTACTGCTTGGGGTCCTATGGCAGACATTGCAGGACAGTTTCTTTCTGCTGGCTCTCAGGTATTTATTTCTGGTCGTTTGCAAACAGATAGCTGGGAAGACCAAGAGTCTGGAGAAAAAAGAAGCAAAACAAAAATAATAGCATTAGATATGATAATGCTAGATCCTCGAGACGGGCAGATGCCTGCACTCGAAGGCGCAAAAGAAATTTCTGGCGCAATAAATAGAGCAGATGTTGTTGGAAATATAACAAGAGAGCCAGAACTCCGCACTACAACCAGCGGTCAACAAGTTTTAACTCTTGGTGTTGCAACTAACGATAAATGGAAAGATAAAGCAACAGGTGAAGACAAAGAGCGTGCAGAATTTCATGATGTAGTGCTTTGGGGCAAGCTCGCAGAAGAAATGAGCAAGCATGCCAAAAAAGGAGCTCGTGTATTTGCTTCTGGTCGTGTGCAAACACGTAGTTGGGAGACACAAAGTGGCTCCAAGCGTTACACAACAGAAATTGTTGCGGAAACAGTTAAGCTACTTGGTGTAAGTCATCCTGCAGCTCAAGGAAATATTTCTTCGCAATCAGCATCCGAGACTAAAAAAGCACCTGTACCTGCTAAAGAGGCATCTCCTGCTCCATCATCAGATAAAGCAGTAGAGGCTCCAGTGCCAGAATATGCTTCGGAGGTAACAGTAGAAGATCTTCCCTTTTAATGATCTAAAATAATTAAAGAGCCTCTCTTATAACGAGGGGCTTTTTTTGTGTGACAATGTAACACAAGAAAATAGAAATGTGTGACAATGTAACACAAATATAATATAAATGGTTTTAAGGTATGTATTAAGGAAACTCTATACAACCATCATTTTTTACAAATCTCATTTCTACCTCAAGGGGATTTTTCATATAACTCTGTACAGATTCTACAAGAGATACAGCATCTTTATATGTTCCATCTTTTTCGTTTATTAGGAAGTTTGCATGTTTTTCACTTATACATATTCCACCTTCTTTTCTTCCTCTTAGCCCTGCTTCGTCTATTAGTTTCCATGCTGGCACATCGTCTTTTGCTTTAAAACAAGAGCCTGCAGTTTTTGTATGTGGCTGAGTTTCTATACGTTTTTTAAGAAGTGATTCTATTTTATTCTTTATTTCCTCAGGATTATTCGAGGGGATTACTAAAGTTGCTTCCCAGATGATTACTGGTAAATCTATATTTTTGAATATGCTTTCTCGGTATTTAAAATTGCATTCGTCTTTTGATATTATTTTAAATAATCCATCCGTAAATATAGTTACAGACTCTATGTAGTTATCAATCCATATTCCTTCTGGTCCTTGTCCTGCATTTCCTATTACTGCTCCTCCCATACTTCCGGGGATTCCAGTTAGTGCCGAAAGATCCATTCCTTCTTTGGCAAGCTCGTTAATTAACATAGGAAGATTTTTTCCTGCTTGCACATAAACTTTTTCTTCATCAATTTTAACTTCGTTTCCCTTTAGCCTTACAATAAGGGCATCTATTACCCCGTTTGCAAAAATTGTGTTAGATCCTCCTCCAATTACTACAAGTTTTAGATTGTTATCTTTTGCATATTCAAAAGCTTCTTCGCAGTCTTTTTTTGAATAAAGTTCTGTATAATATGCGGCAGTTCCTCCAATACGCATAGTAGTCTTAGGGCCAAGAGGAATGTTTTCTTGGATTTTCATAAGATTTAAGAATATCTATTTTAGCAGAGATGATATTTGTTCCATATAATCTGCTACTTTTTGAGTCTTTTTCCTCTTTTTAATTTTAAGTGTGGCAGAAGCTAAAACTATAAGGCCAAACAATACTCCAATAACTATTAGAAATTCTTTTTGTCCAAAAGAAATATTAAACAATTGGAAAATAACCATTAGCAAAGAAAATAGTAACACTCCTGCAAGTACTCCAACTCCTAGAGTAATTAAAATAGTGTGTGCTTGGTCTTCTCTATTGTCATCTGGTGCTGCTGCTAAGTCTGTAAGTAGTTTACTACTTAATATTATTGGTTCGTCTGTATTTTCTTTAACAATATTAGGCATTTTTCGTTGCAATATTAGTTGAACAAACGTTTTAAATGGAACAGTTGTCTTCCCTTCTATTATGGCTTTAGAGCCATCTAATCTTAAATCTACTTCTAGGTCTCGGCTTTTGGAGGATTTCATGTAAATCAGTATAGCATAGCAATGAAGCAATGAAGCAATGAAGCAATTTAACAATAAATTATTAAGCCGATATCTTTTCCAATTTTCTTTTGTGTTGTGCCTGTATTGCAATAGTAAGATTTAAATCTTCTTGAATAGCTTTTCTGTCTAATTCTGCATCCTTAAATCCGAATTCTACTCTTTCGGCAAGATGTTTAAGATTTGTTTGGATTTCTTCAATTTCTTGTTTTAATCCGAATTTGTTTCCTCGCATATGGTCCAATAATAAGCCTTGTGAGTCTTGTATTTCTTTCTGTAGTTCAGTTCTCATATCCTTCATCTCTCCCTGAAGTTCAGTTCTCATATCTCTCATTTCTCCCTGAAGTTCAGTTCTCATATCTCTCATCTCTCCCTGAAGTTCTCCTTTCATATCCTTCATCTCTCCTTGAAGTTCTCCTTTCATATCCTTCACCTCTCCTTGAAGTTCAGTTCTCATATCTCTCATCTCTCCCTGAAGTTCATCTTTTACTTCATCAATTTTTCCATCTAGTCCTTCAATCTTCTCTAGGAGCAAGATTTTCATTAATTCTATGCTTTTTAATATCTCTGAAGTGGATATTTCGTCTGGCATAAGATTGTTATCTTATATGATGGATATTAGAAATCAATATTTCGCAAGGAAAAAAGTACTATGCGAGATTAGTTTTTCTTTAGATGTTCATTTTTTCACCAATTCAAGTGCTTTGGCCAATCTTTTCAATGTTTCATCTTTTCCTAAAACTTCAGCTACTTCAAAAGCTCCGGGGCTATACGGTAAACCAGTTAATATTGCTCGGAGAGGCCAGAGAACCTGCCCGTTTTTTAATTCTTTTTCTTTTGCAAGCTTGATGATTGATTCTTTAATTGTTTCTTCGTTCCAAGTGGATATTTTTTCTAATGTTTCTATGAGCATAGAAACAATGTCTGCAACCATATCTTTTGTTACTTTCTGCTTCTTGCTCGCTATCAATTCTAAATCAACCTTAGGATCTAAATAGAAAAATGAAAGCATTTCCGATGCCTCTTTAAAGAATGTGATTCTGTCTTGTATTAGCTGTGCTTTTTCTACAAATTTTGAATCCTTTCTTGCATCAGGAAACTCTTTAGCAACAATTGGCTGAATACGCTCTGCAAATTCTTTTGGAGTAAATTTTCTAATCCATTGCCCTTGTAACCAATCTAATTTTTCTGTGTCGAATATTGCTCCTCCTTTTTGTACCCTATCTAAGGAAAATTTTTCTATTAATTCATCTAAGGAAAATATTTCATCTGTAGTTCCAGGGTTCCATCCTAGTAAAGCAAGGAAGTTTATCATTACCTCTGGAAGGTAACCTCTTTCTATAAAATCGGAAACAGATACATCACCCTGTCTTTTACTTAGCTTTCCTCCAGATGGATTTAGAAGGAGTGGCACATGTGCAAATTTTGGCATATTCCAGCCAAAAGCTTCATATAGTAGAACGTGTTTTGGAAGAGATGGTAACCACTCTTCTCCTCTTATAACCATGTCTATATCCATAGCATTATCATCAACAATATTTGCTAAATGATAAGTTGGGAAGCCGTCACTTTTTAGAAGTACAGCATCATCTATACTTGATGATTTAAATTCTAATGCTCCACGAATTTCATCGAAAACTTTTACAGTATGATTATCTGGTACCTTTAAACGAATTACATACTCATCACCTGCATCAATCTTATTCTTAACCTCTTCTTCGCTTAGCGTTAAAGAATTTTTCATGCGCATACGCATGGAAATATCATATTTTGGGGCTGGGTTTCCTGCTTTTTTTTCTTCCTCTCGCATTCTATTTAATTCTTCTGTTGTATCGAATGCGTAGTATGCATTTTTAGATTCTAAAAGTTTATCAATAGCTTTTTTATAAACATCCAATCTTTCGGATTGATGATATGGTTTCTTATCTCCTTTTTCACCTTCTAAAGTTACTCCTTCATCTGGATTTAATTTCGCCCAGTCTAAAGTTTTTAATATGTTTTCTTCTGTTCCTTCTTCGTACCTTTCTCTGTCTGTATCTTCTATTCGTAAAATAAATGTTCCTTCATTCTTTTTTGCGTATAAATAATTAAATAATGCAGTTCTTAAGCCACCAACATGGAGCATGCCTGTGGGAGATGGGGCGAAACGAGTTCGAGACATAACAATTAATAAAACATTAACTATAAGTATTTATAGTTTACTGCTCAAAGCTAATGGTTCAAAGTTTAAAGCTATTTAACTTCTGCTGTAAACGTTACTGGCTCTAGTGGTGCATCACTTGCATCACGTTCTACAGCAATGATTGCATCTACAATGTCCATTCCTTCTATTATCTTGCCAAATACAGTGTGCTTGCCCTCTAGCCAATCTGCACCTTCTTTTCTTTGTATTATAAAGAATTGGCTAGCATTTGTGGCAGGACCACGGTTGGCCATGGCTATAACTCCTCGTTCCATTGGCATTGAATCTAGGTCTGAGTTGTACACGTAGCCAAGCATTTCGTTGTAGTCTCTAATAGTTGATTCTGCGAGTTCGTCTGGAAGCTCTTGTCCTCCTCCTTCATCTTTTAGCATTCTTTTGTCTAAGTCATAACTGTTTGCATTTATTTCGTCCTCAAATGTTCCTCCGAAAATACTATCTCCTCCTGTTCCATTTCCGTTTGGATCTCCTCCTTGAATCATAAAGTCTGGAATAACACGGTGGAATTTTAATCCGTCGTAGTAACCATCTTCACTAAGTTTTATAAAGTTTGTAACAGTCTTTGGAGCTCTGTCTGCATCTAATTCTATTACGATATCTCCCTTAGATGTTTTTAAGGTAACAATATGTTTACCTTTAAGTAGTTCACCTGTGTATCCTTTTTCTTCGGTTGCAGTATTCATAGGTACTTCGGGTTCTGCCGGTACTGCTTCTTCACTACATCCTGCAAGTAGAACTAGTGCGAAAAGCGGCAAGAGGAATAAACAAAATTTTTGCATAGAGCGAAAGGAAGATTAGTGAGACTAGATTTAAGATGCAAGTACTTCAAGAATGATTTTTGCTATCTTGGAGGATGCGAGGTTAGAGCTTTTTTGATTCTTGTACTCTCTGTGTATTGTAGCATCAATTTTAGCAGTAAGCTTTTCATCTATTCCAAATTGTTGTAAAACGTTACATTGTCCATTTTCTTCAAGTAATTGAGCATTTTTTTGTTGGTGATCATGACCTACTCCTCTTAGTGGAACTAGAATGGTTGGAATACCACAGGCAAGTAGTTCTGCTGTTGCATTCCCTCCTGCACGACTTATTGCCAAATCTGTTGCTGCATAAAAATGAGCAAGGTCATTAAACGCAAATTCACATGAAAAGTATCCAGACTTATTATCAATAATTTTTTTACCTCTACCTGTTATATGAATTATGTTAAATCTTTCTAGTAAAGTATTTATATTTCTTATAATTGCTTCGTTTAATGTTTTAGCTCCTTGGCTTCCTCCAAGTATAAGGAGAATTGGTTTGTTATTATTAAAGCCTGTTATTTTAAGTGCCTTTTCTTTAGATCCATTTAATATGCTTTCTCTAACGGGGTTACCTGTGACTATAGTTTTTTCTTTTATATTCTTTTTAAGTTTCATATTAGAAAAGCTAATACAGACTTTTGTTGCATATTTAATAAGCCACTTATTGGCTCTTCCAAAAATTGCATCGGACTCATGAAGAATAATAGGAATACCTCTTCTTTTTGTAGATATGCAAATTGGAATACTTGCGTATCCTCCTTTGCTAAAAATTATATCTGGCTGAATTTTATTTAAGATATTATCTGCTTCTTTTAATGCTTTTGGTATTTTCCATATAAATGAAATTCCAATTCGAGGAGGAGTGGTGCCTGTAAAAGAAATTTTATTTTTTGAGAGAAAATCAATTTCTAATTTTGTATTAGAACAAACAAAGTGGGTTTGAATGTTTGGTTCTATTTTTTTTAGAGCTTCTAGTACAGCTAGTGATGGAATTACGTGCCCTAAAGATCCTCCTCCAACAAAGAGTACGCATGCCGATTTATCTTTATTGTTATTTGTCATGCGTATTTAGCAGAAGAAGTTTTTCGTCTTATGTCTGGTTTCTTTTTTCTTCTTGCTCTTATTGCTTCTTCTTCTGAGAAACTTGAAATATTTAGAAGTACTCCTGCTGCTGCCATTGTAGCAAGCATGGAAGATCCTCCATAGCTAATAAATGGGAGAGTAATCCCTGTAAGAGGGAAGAGAGCAAGATTAACAGCAATATTTAAAATGGTTTGAAATGCTATCCAAGTTGTAATTCCTGTTGCTACTAAAAATCCAAAACGGTCTGGTGCTTCTCTTGCTACCTTGTAACCTCTCCAAATAAGAATGCCGTACATACTTAGAATAATAAGTAGTCTAAAAAATCCTAATTCTTCTGCCATAGCAGCAAAAATAGTGTCGCTTTGTACTTCTGGAAGGTATCCAAATTTTTGAATAGATTTTCCGTATCCAACACCAAATGCTCCTCCACTACCTATAGCTATAAGTGCTTGCTTTATTTGAAAGCCTATTGTTTCTGCAATACTTGGGTCATTTGGAGAAAGGAAAGCTTGAAATCTGTTTCGTACATATTGTTCGTTAAGAATAAGAGGTAAACCCATTATTCCGGCTATGCTTCCACCAAGTAAAACATGAAGAATGTTTCCACCTGCAACGAAAAACATAACAACAGCAATAGATGAAAGAATAAGGAAAGAGCCAAGGTCTGGTTGCATGGCAACCATAACAGTTGAAAGTAGAAGTATACTTGCGAATGGAACAAATCCATCTTTAAATGTGCTTACCAATTGCTCGCGTTTTTGTAGCCAAACCGCAAGGTAAAAAATGAGTGCTAGTTTTAAAAACTCAGATGGTTGCAATGAAAATGGTCCTAGTCTTAACCAGCTATGTGCTGTCCCGTAATCTACACTTATCCCTGGCATAAAAACTAGTAGCAATAAAATGAGCATGAAACCAAAGATGGGTAGCGATAATTTCCCCCATAGTTTGTATGGAATCATCATTCCAATACACATTATTCCTAGTCCTAAAAGTAAATGACGAAAACTTCGCATTAAGTAAAACGAGTTACTGGGTACACTACGTAAGCCATCATCTACAAGCCTTTGAGTAATTTGATAACTTTCAAAAACGCTGACACTTGCAATCATGGCAAGACCAAATAGCGTAAGAACAATAATAATGCCGAGGAGAAGAAGATCAATACGTCTTAGCACGAAGCCAGTGTAACATTTTCGCATTTCTTTTATTTCCTTTATTTCCTTTATTTTCGCATTCCTTGAAGGAATGCTTTTCTATGCCTTCCAGTCATTGTTGGGAGTAATGCTTGTAGCTTATAGATCATAATTTTCCATTTTGGTGGATATCTCTCCGAATTTGGAAAACTAGAAATAGATTTTCCCAAAGTTTTCATCCTTTTAAGAGAATCTTTCATTGTTATTTTGTGATGGTGCAGAGCCTTTGCTTCCGAATTATAATAAAGGGGAATACCTGCTTTTTTAAGTCTTTCACCCCATTCTATGTCTTCCCAACCATATAGTATTATGTCTTCTTTAAATGGATACTTAAGTGCAATATCAGTTGGAATACTAATATGACTTGTGTATGTAAAGCGGTGTTGTATCTCTTTTGGAATTTTCTGATGTGCATATTTTTCTATCATTGTATAGCCAAATTGCCATCCAGATTTCTCAAGCCATTTCATGACTGGGGTTATTTGAAGATTTGGATCCCATGTTGTAAAACCAAGTACAGCTGGTCGAAAGTCGAAAGTCGAAAGTCTGCGGTGCTCATCTAAATGTTTTTTGCATGCATCTGGTGCTAAGAAAATATCATCACCTATTATTAAACAAATTGGAGATTTTGCCTCCCGAATGCCTCTGTTTCGTGCAACTCCCTGCTGAGACTTTTTAATTTCAAAAAACTTAATTTTATTTTCCATTTTCCATTTTCCATTTTCCATTAATTCTGCGGTTGCGGAATTATGCCCATCACTTACAACTATTACCTCTATCTCCTCCACATTCTCCTGTGCCTCAAGGTGTCCCAAACACCTTTTTAAGGTGTCTGGTCTTTTGTGCGTTGGAATGATGACGGAAAGATTTGGCATGAAAGTATTTATAACAGTACTCTAAGGATGAATAATCCGCATGTAAATTATGAATACTCTATTCTTCAATATCGTTAGCCATAAAACACTTATTGCAGTAATAAGTAATGATAAGGTTTTAGCCTTAAAAGAAGGAGATGAAAGAATATCGGACGATAAAGTTATTCCAGAGGTGAAGAAGGTTTTGGATGATGCGGAGATAGATTTCCCAAATTTAAATAAAGTAGCGTGCATTATTGGCCCCGGAGGTTTTACAAGTCTTCGTATTGCGGTTGCTTTTGTAAATACTTTGTGTGATCAACTCGGTATTCCGTCAGCTCCAGTACATTTAAGTGATTTTGTGCTTTCTCAGGCATCAGATTCACCAGAAATATGGATTCACTCAACAAAAAAAGATCTTCTCTTTATAAAAGGGAATAAATGGAAAGAGCCAACACTTATTTCTTTGGAAGATTTAAAATCATTTCTTTCATCATCAGATTCATCAATCTGGACTGGTGAATTAATAGACGATCACATATCAATTTTTGAAGAATTTGGATGGAAACAGGCAGGGCAGAAATCAGTTAATGATTTTTTGTCATCATTTGTATCAAATTTAAAATATGATGATCAGCTTTTATTGCCGTGGTATGGAAGGGAAGGGTAGGGAATAAAACAATGAAGCACTTCGACACTTCGATTACACTCAGTGTAAGCAAGCTCAGTGTAAACAATGAAACAATGAAACATTGCGCAAGCGTAACAGATTGTTCTTCTATATTGCTACATTGTTACAAAATATTTCTCAACTCTTTTATCCCAGGTGCTACTTTTTAATACAGACTGATAAGGATTTTTAATGATCATAGGTTGGTAATTCGTATTTTTCATTTGATTTATAATTCTCTTTTCTTTTGATGAAAACTTGCTTCTTCCTTGGTGCGAACGCGGAGGATAGTAAGTGTAATATTTGAGGGATTTTTAGGCAGAGATCGTATATTCAGTCCTAAACATTTTTATAAAACACATGCTGGTTGCAGAACTACATTATTGTGGCTTGCTGCTGAGAAACAACATGTAAAACTACATCTTTTTGAAAGCAGTTACCTATCGGGAAATGCCCTTAATTTCAGACCGTTAACATTTCATTCCCAAGAAGAATTGATGGAATTCTTACAGTCAATCCAGTACACTGAAGAAGAAATCTCTTCTATTGTTTCCAATCATGAATAAAGGAAAATTCCTCCCTCGCAGACAAAAGAATAACCCTGTAATTCAGAGGTATACGCAGGCAGTAAAACGTGGTCGACATATTCTATCTACCGCACAACATGTTGTTCCATCGGAAAAAGGTTGGGCAGTTAAGAAGGCTGGGGCAAAAAAACCCTCACAAATTTGTTCTACACAGAAACAGGCAATAAAAGTTGCAACAAAGACTGCTAAAAATCAAAGCACAGAACTGTTTATTCATGATCGCAAAGGTCGAATACGTGAACGAAACTCATATGGTAGAGATCCATTTCCACCTAGGGGATAAGTATTTGTAATACAAAGATATACCAGTTATTTGAGGATTTTACAAAGTTGCAAGTAATAAATGAACCCAAAGGAACCCAAAGGAAGCGCGCATGGAAGACCGGATTTTATTTTCTTAAAAGGTGATATTCCCATTGTCTATGCGGGAGCAAAAGATATTACGATTAAGTTAGGTAAAGTAGAAAAAGCATAATAATATTGTTACATTTATTCTAAGTTCTTCATTCAATATACTTAACTTCTCCGCTATCCTAACTCACACATATGTCCATAATAGATTCTCTAAACAAACTTCTCGGCGATCCTAATGAAAAGGAGCTTAAGCGTATTCGCCCAATTGTAGCCAGGGTTAGAAGTATACAAGAATCAGAAGAAATGCAGTCTCTTAAACTGGAAGATGTTCCAGAGGTAACTGAAAAGTACAAAAAGCGTATAGCAAAGGGCGAAAAATTGGATGATTTGCTCCCAGAAGCTTTTGCTCTTGTTTGTAGGACATGTGAATTATTACAAGGGAATAGTATGAAAATAGGTGAACAAGAATTTATATGGAACATGATTCCGTATGACGTGCAGATTATTGGTGGAGTTGTTATGCACAGAGGATCTATCGCGGAAATGAAAACAGGAGAAGGTAAAACATTGGTTTGTACTATGCCGGTTTTCCTAAATATTCTTTCAGGCAAAGGTGTGCACATAGTTACGGTTAATGATTATTTAGCAAAAAGAGATGCCGCTTGGATGGGCATGCTTTATGAAGCACTCGGACTTTCTGTTGGTGTAGTTATTCATGAAAAAAGTAATGATGAAAGAAAGGAAGCTTACGCATGTGATGTAACCTACGGAACAAACAATGAATTTGGTTTTGATTATTTGCGTGACAACATGACGACTTCATTAGATAGGCAGGTACAAAGAGGTCTTTATTATGCAATAGTAGATGAAGTAGATAGTATTTTAGTAGATGAAGCCAGAACGCCTTTAATTATAAGCCAGCCAGGAGAAGAAAGTACTCAAAAGTATGAGCAGTACTCCAGATTGGTTTTGTCTTTAAAAGAAAATACACACTACAATATAGACGAGAAACAAAAGGTAGCTACCTTAACCGAAGAGGGAATTGCTCATATGGAGAAGACTTTAGGGGTTGAAAATATATATACAGATAAAGGATTTGATGAAGTTCATCATATAGAACAAGCTTTGCGGGCACATGCAATATATAAAGCAGATACAGATTATGTTGTTAGAGACGGAGAAATAATTATTGTTGATGAATTTACTGGTCGTCTTATGCCAGGACGAAGATTTAGTCATGGACTTCATCAGGCATTGGAGGCGAAAGAAAATGTAGCAGTACAACGAGAGAGCAAAACTCTTGCCACCATCACTTTTCAGAATTATTTTAGAATTTTTGAAAAACTAGCAGGTATGACAGGTACGGCAAAAACAGAGGAAGAAGAATTTCATTCTATATATGATTTACCTGTTTACTGTATTCCAACAAATACTATTATTGTTAGGGATGATAAGTCGGATGCAATTTACCGTACTGTAAATGCAAAATTTAAGGCTGTTGCAAAACTTGCAAAGGAAAAGAATGAAAAAGGACAGCCAGTTTTAATTGGTACAACGTCTATAGAAAAGTCCGAAGCTCTCTCTCTTTTGCTTAAACAAGAAAAAGTTCCGCATGAAGTTTTAAATGCGAAACACCATGAAAAAGAAGCAGATATAGTAGCAAAAGCAGGAAAAAAAGGAGCTATAACAATAGCTACTAATATGGCAGGGCGAGGAACAGATATTAAACTGGAGGAAGGAGTTGCAGAACTTGGAGGACTTGCAATACTCGGTACAGAAAGACATGAATCTAGGCGCATAGATAATCAGTTGCGTGGAAGGTCTGGTAGGCAAGGAGATCCAGGAGAGAGCCAATTCTTTGTTTCTATGGAAGATGAGCTTATGAGACTTTTTGGTGGAGAAAGACTAAAAGGACTTATGGAGAGAATGAAAGTTCCAGACGATGTTCCACTTGAAACAGGAATTGTTTCAAGGTCTATAGAAAGTGCTCAGAAGAGAGTTGAAGGAAGGAATTTTGATATAAGAAAACATGTTGTTCAATATGACGATGTTATGAACAAGCACAGGGAAATAATTTATACTAGAAGACAAAACATTCTTGTTAGACTTTCTGAGTCCGACGAAGATAAAGAAGATGAAAAAATAAATCCTCTTCACCAAGATATAATTGAGGCCCTTGAAAAGGAGGTTGGTAATATTGTGCTTACCCATGCGCGAGGTTCTGACAAGGAGGAATGGGATAAAAAAGAAATTAGTGAAATACTTTCAGCGCTTCATCCTAATTTTGGAGATTTATTATCTGAAGATGCAATAAATGATTCAGAAGAACTAAAAACATATCTCAAAGATAATTTTGTTTCTTTTTATGAAGAGAAATGCTCTAAGGAAGATTCTTCTATTGTTGCTCAGGCAGAGCGTGTGGTTACACTCCAGTCTATAGATACACATTGGATGGATCATATAGATGATATGTCTCACTTAAGAGAACAGGTTGCTTTCTCTGGCTTTGCACAAAAAAATCCTCTTATAGAGTATAAAGATCAAGGCTTTAGAAAATTTTCACTGTTACTTGCAAATATAGAATCTACTATTATTCGGATATTGTTACAGGCTGAACTGAAACAATTCTCTCCTTCTTTGTTACGCTCTCGGGGCAATAATGAATATATTACAAATGATGATGAGATATCTGCCGAACTAGAAGATACTGGTGTTGCCAGAGAAGCAGGTCGCCAAAGGGCTGAGAGATCTCAAAATCCAGCAATTCTTGGATTTGATGGTTTTAATAATTCTCCTCAATCGTCTCAGCCTATTTCAATTAATAAAGTTGGCAGAAATGATCCTTGCCCCTGTGGAAGTGGCAAAAAATTTAAGAAATGTCATGGTAAATAATATTTATGCAAAAACTTCGTACTATTGTTGGGCATAGTAAACAGATTTCTGAGCTACAAAGAGATATTGATATAGATAACATTAGTCACGCCTATCTTTTTTCTGGAAAGCGTCATTTAGGGAAAATGACAGTGGCATATTGGTTTGCAGAGAAACTTTTATCATCTGGTTTTTCTAGTGAAGAACAAGAACGAGTTAGAAACTCAATAGAAAGGCTTACTCATCCAGACTTATTTGTATTGGATGCTCTTTGGATAGAAAAGAAGCAAGAAGACTTAGTTTTCCTTTCTCATTATTCCAATATTTCACAGGCACATAGAAGCAAGAAGAGCTCTCCTGCAAAAACAAACACTATAGGTATAGATGATATACGAGTTCTTCAAGAGCGATTACACGAAACAGGTCTTGGGAAATGGAGGTGTTGCCTTATTCGTTCTATAGAACGTATGCAAGATACTGCAGCAAATGCATTTTTGAAAATATTAGAAGAACCACCAGTAGGACTTGTTTTTCTATTAACTACTGAGGCGCAATCTTCATTGTTGCCTACGCTTATATCTAGAACTAGGATGATTAATTTTTATTCTTGTGCATATAGTGATCTTCAGCCTCTACTTGAAGAGAGTGATGAAGATATGTCTTTTATTCTTCATTTGGCAAAAGGCGCACCGGGCATTGCTCAAAATCTAAGTGATAATCCAGATGCACTTATACGTGAAAAACAAGTTTATAGTGCTGCGCAAAAGTTTTGGGAGGCGACAAATCTTAAAGAGCGTCTTTCTTTACTTGCTCCATTAAATGAGAGAGGAGAAGAATCTGAAAAGCTACTTCTTCATTTGGCATTAACACTTCAAAAGCAAACATCTTCGTATAGAAATAAATGGACTAAGGCATTTATTTCTTTTCTTAAAGGATATAAAACAAATGCAAATCGTCAGCTGTTACTTCAGAGATTGGCATTGGAAGTAGGGGAATAAATTATTGAGGGAAACGGAGAAGCTAATATTTCTTAGCCTCAAAATATTCTTTAATGCTTGTTGCCGAATACTGTTTTCAGTGCTAGCCTCATTTGCCGTGATATATGCACTAGTTCTTATCGGCTCTTTTGCAGGCATCTGTACTATTTTTGGTACACGCGTATTACTTAGAAATCGTTCTGTTCGCAAGTTTGTACGATCTATGAAACAACGTTCTGAAATAGCTCAGGAGAGAGGTGGTTTATCTTCATCCGGAGAGAGCCCTACAAAGGAAAATAGGAATTGTAGAAAGTCTGCAACAGATTTTCAGGAAATGAGGCTTTTGCTTCGTAGAGCTGAAAAGGCAGAAGTACAAAAAAAGTATGATGAAGCGGAAAAATATTATATTCAAGCGCTTACAATTTTGCCAGATGCTGTAGAAATTCAAGCACAATTAGCAAGATTATATTTACGAACGGAAAGAGAACAAAAGGCAGTTGCACTTTATGAAAAGCTTTTACAGGAAAATGATGATATTTCATATTTTGCCAACTTAGGTCTTGCTTATTACAAACTTGGGCAATTTGGAAAGTCATGCGTAGCGTATGAAGCTGCATTTTCACGAGATGCTAATAATCCAGAGAGAGCAGCCTCTCTTGGGCGTGCATGCATGGCTGCACGTAGATACGACAGAGCAGCTCCACTTTTAGAAAAGGCTTGCGATAGATTAACAAGAGATACAGAGCTACTTAGTCTTTTAGCAGAGTGCTATTCGCATCTTCAAGATCTTGAGCATGCTCGTAAAACATATCAAAAAATAAACAAACTAGAACCATATAATGAAGATGTGAAGAAGAAATTAGAGGAGTTAGCAGTGGTTTAAAAATCTACAATTTCAATTTCTGCATCTCCTTCTACTTCTGTTTGGCATGCTAGTCTTTCTGGGTCTTTAACTATTCCCATATTTTCTTCCCTGTCATTTCTTTTGCTTAAATTTTCCATTCCTTCTTTTACATTACAAAGGCATGTAGTACAAAATCCGTTACCCCCACAGGCACTTTCAATTGGTACTCCTGCCTCTAAGGCAATTTGCAGTAGGTTATCTCCTTTTCTTGCTTCAACTATCTTTTTTTCGTCGCCGTAGATGAAAGTAATTTTAGGCATATGTGGAGTGAATAATTAATAGTTAATAATTTGGATAATACCAAAAATATTGGTACTTATGATATAAGTATAGAAATAAGAAAGAAATATTTTTTCTGTTTTTTGTTCTGCATTTTGCATTTTGCATTCTACACTTTACTTGTATTTCGCAATGCATATTCCAAACTCATTACTAAATATCGGCAATCTTCACATTTCTGTAGATAATACAGAGGTTGTTAAGGGGATTGATTTAATTATAGAAGAAGGAGAAATACATGCAATTATGGGACCAAATGGCTCTGGCAAATCTACTTTTGTATCTGCTTTAATGGGGCATCCTGCTTATACTATTACTAAAGGCTCAGTTGAGTTTAAAGGAGAAGATTTATTAAAATTAGAGCCACATGAGCGGGCTAGAAGTGGTTTATTCTTAGCTTTTCAATATCCTAAAGAAATAACAGGAGTGACACTAAGAAGTTTTCTTTTTGCTGCCTACAATGCGTGTCATTCAGAAGAAAAAATTATATCTCCTATAAAATTTAAAAAGTTTTTAGAAGGTCATATGGAAGAGTTACATATGGATACTTCTTTTGCAGAGAGGTTTGTAAATAAAGGTTTTAGTGGAGGAGAAAAAAAGAAGGCAGAAATACTTCAAATGAATGTATTAGCACCATCTCTAGCATTATTAGATGAGACAGATAGTGGGCTAGATATAGATGCACTTAAAATAGTTGCAGAAGGCATAAATAGACTTAAGTCTCCTAATTTTTCTGCAATACTTGTTACTCATTATGCTCGTATTTTGCAGTACATTAAGCCAGATAAAGTTCATATTATGGTTGATGGAAAGATAGTAGAAAGTGGAGGGGAGGAGTTAGCTCATCATCTTGAGAAAGAGGGATATAAGGATTGGAAATAGTGAATGAATAATTAAGAATGCAGAATGAAACGTTTTCTATATTGTTTTATTCTTCATTGCTTTATTCCCTTGGTCCTTCTCCTCGTAAAGCTTGTATTTCCTCTGCACTTAACGCACGGTTATAAATGCGCAAATCATCAATAAGACCATTCCAATGTAAACCAAGATATGTAGTTGTTCCTGTTGGACCTAAAGCATTAAAACCTGCTTGATAATCTTCATTTTTTGTTTCGTCTACATGCAATACACTCGTGTTTGTTTCCCCATCAAATACTACACAAATATGATGCCATGTGTTAAATCCAAATATAGAATCACTAACTCTTGGAGTTGTGTAAGTAGCCCCTCCTGGTCCAGTAAGCGCGTACACGAGTGTATTGTACTGATATCCAAAGTAATAATTGCGATAATCTGTAGCCCAATGACGAAAAATGCTACCAGATTGTCTTAAGTCAAATCTTTGTGCCCAAGAACAGAACGTTGCTTCAGTCGCACCATCAACAATATTTTCATATGAATAGAAATAATCATATGTCGAAGGTACTACTGTCGATTCAAATTTGGCAGCATATCCATCTAAATATCCTAATTCACCATAAACAGGACACCTTGTTGTAGCACAAGTTAAGTTATTACCATTTTCAGAGGAATCTATTAGCGTAGTTCCACCTGTTTCCATAAACCTCCACCTAGCAATATAATCAGTTGGTAAAGTTTCACCAAGATTAGGGGCTAACACAAAAGGACGTCCAGAATCTTCATATGCTTCATAGCCTGTATGTAAAGTTCCTGTTTCAGATGGATCTATAGGAATTTCTGAAATGTAATCTGGGACAAGAGAATCTATATTTATACAAGAATCATCTGTTTGTCCTTGTTGGCATATGGGATATGCGTTTCCCCACCCAGGTAAAACTGTTGCCGGGAAAGAATTGTTTTTTACATAGTACTGTTCTAATGCTTTTTGTATTTGTCCTACTTCATTAGTTCGTTGAGTGTCTCTTGCTTTACGAAGTTGTTCTGTAGGATTTACTGCAACTACTACAATGCTAGAAAGAATACCTATAACACCAATTACAAGAAGAAGTTCTAAAAGAGTAAAACCACGATGATCTTTAAAGGATATCTTCATTCATTGGGAATAATAGCAAAAATGAATAGAATAAAACAATGAAGCAATAAAACAATATAGAAAACGCTTTGTTAATCGCTTGCGTATTATTTTATTTGCTATACTTCTC
>DAOWDW010000050.1 GCA_030638845.1 Candidatus Peregrinibacteria bacterium
TAAAATTTTAAAATTTGAAAAATTGATAATCAATGTATTAAAAACTGCAAAACCAATTCATAGTTGGTATAAATTATTAAAAATGAGACAGCACGAAAGAGAGAGAGAGAGGAATAGTGAAATATTAAAAAGAATATTATTTGTTTTAATGGCTGTACTGGTTTCACTCTTTATTGTTGCAGTTACGGTAAAAGCTCTTACATCACTTAAAATAATAAATATTGGGTCCGTAGCTTCCATAGCAAGTGCAGATTTACCAAAAGACGAAAACGGATTTACAAACATACTTCTTATAGGGCAAGGAAATGCAAATCACGATGGAAAAGATTTAACAGATACAATTATTGTTGCAAGCTTAGATCCAAATAAAACTAAGAGTACAGTATTAATTTCTATTCCAAGAGATGTCTATTTCTTAGGAACAGAAAAAATGGGTAAAGGAAAAATTAATAGTTTTTATAGAGACTACAAAAGTTACTTAAAATTTAACGAAGGGCTAGAAAGCGAAGAGGCTTCTATAGAAGCAATAAGAGAGCTGAAAAATGAAATAGGACGCAAACTAGGCTTAGAAATGCACCATGCTGTTAAAATTAACTTTACTGCATTTACAGAAGCGGTGGATGCACTTGGAGGCATAGATATAGAAGTACCAGAAACAATAGTAGATACCGAGTATCCAAATAATGAATACGGATACGAAACATTCGAAATAAGAGAAGGTCCGAATCATTTAGACGGTGAAACTGCCCTTAAGTACGCAAGAAGTCGCCACAGTACAAGTGATTTCTCTCGCTCGGCACGTCAGCAGCAACTTATTTCAGCTATTGGAAGAAAGGCAAAAGAAGGAGGAGGTATAAGTAACCCATCATTTATAACATCTATGCTTACAAATTTATCTTCTAATGTAGAGTCCACCATGACACTACGAGAACTTATAGGTCTTGCAGAAATGGGTAAAAAGCTAAACAAAGATAATATAATTAGCATTCAATTAAATGATAGAAACGCACTCTACGATGGATTTGTAGAACCTGGAGGATTTTTATACACACCACCAAGAGATTTATTTGGAGGTGCTGCAGTACTTCTTCCAGTCTCTATTCCAGAGTTTCCAGTAACATGGAAAAGGCCAAAAACACTTGTAACTTTATTAATGCATGCAAGAAAGATTTATTTAAATAAACCAAAAATATCTATACTAAATAATGGAGCCAAAAGTGGAACAGCCAGAATACTAGCCACAGAGCTAATAAGATACGGCTTTGAAATAGACGAAATAGCCAACGCAAAGCTTCCAGAAAAGCAGGAATCCTCTATACTATTTACACAAAATGAAGAGCTAAAAGCTATAGTTACTATTTTTGAAGATCTTCTTCATGTCTCTAATTCATCTATTCCAGAAGGATTACCAATAGAGCAAACCAGAGATATAACAATTATTCTTGGTAAAAACTATAACTACAAACCTCTGCAATATATCCTTTCGAATAAGGACTCATTAAAAAACAACTAGATTGTATAGCACATATTGCACATATATATGGCATAGAATAAGATTCAATGTAGAATACTACATTTCACCTTATATCTATAACCATTTCTACACACACTGAGCACTATCTAATTCAAGTTTTTTTTCAATGAACCCTAAATGAAACCACGAGATATTATCGCCAAAGCATGGACATTAACTAAAAAAGGAAAGCAAATTCGCCGCTGGGGTTTTTTACACTCTTTTTTTAGAACACTTCTTAACGCAAAACTATTTTTCTTCCAAAGTTGGCTAGCTTATTCATATTTTATACTAAAAGATCCAATTGGTTTTGGAGAGATGGAAACAGTTCTTTGGCATAATACTCCTCACTGGTTTTCAATTAGTATAATTGTTCTATTTTTAACACTACTTGTTGTAGAACTACTATTCCCGCACATGGCGAGAGGAGCAATAATAGGACTTGCTGCAAAATCTTATAAAAAAGAAGAAGTAAAAGGAGGTTTGGTACTCGCAATTTACAACTTCTTTCCATTGTTTGCTGTACATGAAATACTCGTACTAAGTGGCATAACAACAACCATAACCCTATGTTCTCTTAGCCTTAGATATGGAGGAGTCGCAGGCCCAATTGCATGTATTATTCTTCTTTCAATTTGGATTGTAAGTACCATAATAGAATTCTTTTGGATATTTACCGAAGAAGCAATTGTAATAAGAAAAATTGGTATAGGTAAAGCAATAAGACAAAGTGTAAAACTAGTCTTGAGTTATTTAGGTCACGTTGTTTTCTTACTACTGTTACTATTTGTAATTATATTAAGAATTGTTGCCAATTTATTAATGCTTATTTTAGTTCCTGCAATAGTACTAGCATTTGGATTACTATTTGCATCTTTCATGCCTCCATTTATTAGCTACACCATTTCATCTTTACTCGGAATTGTTATTATATTCTTTGCAAGTTATTTGCTTGCTTACCTAGAAGTATTCCGCCAAACAGTTTGGACAATTACATACATGGAGCTCTGCAAAGAAAAAGAGCTAGATATTATAGATATTGAAAGTGCAATAACACCAACAGAAGAAAATGAAGTAGATGCATAACTATGAGCAACTTAAAACTTCCCCATACATTGTTGGACTTTTTAATTCTCGCATCTTTTTAAAGACAGGCATTGCACCTCCTCGCATTACTGCATCCCGTCCATATTTTTCATGAACACTATCCAATGCCTTTTGAATCTTTTCACACCCCTCCAGCTGTAAAGGATTTGCGAATAAAGAATATTGAGGTAATGCTTTTGGTCTTAAATCTAAAAGACCCAATCCTACCTGGGTGTACGAACTCCCTTTTTGAAAAGATTTTGTAAAACATGCCTTTACGTAAGGTAAAATTTCTTCTTCCGTTGCCATAATTTGAGGCAATGAAAGCTCTGCACATTTAAAGTTTTTATAATCATCTCCTCTTAACCAAACAGACACTTTAGTACAAGAAAGATTTTGCAAACGCATTTTTAAAAGAGTTCTTGTTAAGTGAGTAAGAACATATGCGAAAAGATCATCTTTATTTCCTGTTACACGAAAACTTCTACATCTAGATATAGATTTAGGAGGTCTTTTTTCATGCTCTATAGGATTTACATACTCACCCATAAGCTCTCGTTGCATTTCTAAGCCTGGCTTCCCAAATAGTTTTTGTATTTTCTCGCAGTCTGCATTTGCAATATCCCATGCTGTATTCCAATTACGCGCCTGTGCATGAATGGAACGGCTTCTTCCTATTCCAGGAATAGCTTCAGCACATAAACTTTTAAGAAATACTTCTATATCACTTTCGTACAATATGGTTCTGCCTGCAGGCTTTTTATATTCACTAGCCATTTTTGCAAGTAACTTACTAGGTGCTATTCCAATAGATACACTTAAATTAGCTGATTTGATTATGTACTGTTGGAGAATTTCCGACCATGTATTTAAATTTCTTGGTAAGCCTCCTGCTTTTGCATTTAAATCAAAAAACCATTCATCAACAGAATACCTTTCTACAATTGAAGATTCTTTTTGAATAATATCTTGCAATGCCATAGAGGCTACACATGCTTCTTTAAAATCTGAAGGTAAAACAACGAAATTTGGTACCAATTTTTTGGCATCACTTAATCGCATACCTGTTTTTACTCCGTAAGCTTTTGCTTCGTAACTCGCTGCAATAACACAACCTCCTCCCATGCCTGTTACAAGTAATGGTTTACCATTAAGTGATGGGTCTTTCCGTTTAAGGACGGAAGCAAAGAAGGCATCAGCGTCGAGATGGGCTATCATAAAAAAGTATTAGGTATTAAATATTATGTATTGGCAGAAGGAAATTTCTTGATAATTTTATAAATAGACAATACAAAGCAATGCGCTTCTTCCCAGGAATATAAACCTGTAAATGATTTAATAGCAGCCGATGAATTCGGTTCTTGTTTAGAAATCATACTTAATACTAGATACTTAATACGTGATACAAACTAATATCTTCTAATCACACTAGTAACCACTCCGGCGACCTGTAGTTCATCCAAAGCATACATATCTGGATACGCAGGATTCTCTGCTTGCAAATAGTATTTTCCTTTCTGTCTCTTTAATTTTTTTAAAGTAAATTCTCCATCTAGTACTGCAACTACTATATCTTCTGGACGTGGTTCTTTTCCTCTCTGCACAACCACAAGATCTCCTTGAAATATTCCTGCGTCTATCATGCTATCGCCTCGTACGCGCAAAAGAAACGTTGTATTGCGGTCACGTACTAAGTAGTCATCCAAAGTAACTAACTCTTCTGCTTGTTCTTCTACAGGCGCTGCAAATCCTGCAGAAATAGGACCAAAAAGAGGAAGTGTCATAGGCTGTGCATGCCCTTCGGATTCTATAGGATCAATAATTTTAATACGCCCCTTTGGGTCTTTATGTAAATGACTTTCTCTAACCAAAGCATTTACTACTTTTGCTACTGCATTTTTACTTCTTACATCAAATGCAACTGCAAGGTCTGAAAGAGAAGGACTATACCCACGCTTCTGTTGAAACTCACGAATATAATTTAAAACTGTACGCTGATGAGGTGTGAGTGTCATAAAAATAAAGGGGGAAACAATCGTTCACCATACTAGGTGTACGTATGTTCACTGTCAACAATTTATGAAAAAGTACGGTTGTTAATATTCATTTTTCATTTTCTACTCACCTACATACCTACTCGCCTACTTACCTAAAGCCTTAAGCCTCTCCTCAATTTTCTTAAGCTTATCTTCTGCAGTCACCTTCTTTGCATTCTCTTTTTCTACTACATCCTTTGGAGCGTTATCCATAAATTGCTTGTTTCCAAGTTTGCCTTCTATGCCCTTTAAAAAGCCAAGAAGCTTAACTTTCTCTTTGTTTAATTTTTCACGTTCTTTATCTAAATCTATTACACCCTCCAAAGGAATATGTATTTCCAAATCTTGTAAGAAAGAACTTACAACATTTTCTGTTTTCAATTCTTTTTTAGATAAAACAATTTCAAGTGAGCACTTAGTCATTCGCTCAATATTATCTTTTTGAGAAAGAAGATTATTCTCTTTTTCTATGTACACCTGCACGTTCACCTTTTTGCCAGGTTCTATTGATTGCTCTGTTCGTAGTTTTCGAATTGTAGAAATAACTTCTACAACTAAATTAAATTGCTCCAATGCTTCTTTATTAATAAGAGATGAATCTACCTTTGGCCAAGCAGTCTTAATAAGTTTGTCTGCATCCTTTGGTGCAAATTCGGACCACAATTGTTCCGTTACAAACGGACAATATGGATGTAATAGTATAAGAAGCGTTCTTAAGGCATGAACAAGTACTTCACAATTCGCTTCGCCTTTAGATACTTCTAAATACCAGTCACAAAAGAAATCCCAAGTAAAACTATAAAGTCGTTCCCCTACTTCACTTAGCTTATATTCATTAAGTCCATTAGTTACATCATCTATAAGATCCTGCAAAGATGATGATAATGCTTTGTCTGCAAGTGAAAAATTTTCCATTTTCCATTTTCCATTTTCCATTTGTAATTCCAAAGGAATTACGTTTGCTTCTTCACATTTCAATAGAACAAATCTACTCGCATTCCACAGCTTATTTACAAAATTTCGGTACCCACCTATTTTCTCTTCATACAACCGAAAATCGTTTCCTGGGCTTTGCCCAACAATCATAGAAAGTCTTAGTGCATCTGCTCCATATTTAGGAATTATCTCCAATGGATCTATACAAGTTTCTGGATTGGACTTACTCATTTTTTTACCATCTCTTGTTCTAACAAGTCCATGAAGATACACCGTTTCAAATGGAATTTGACCTGTTGCATAAGTTGTCATGAGTATCATTCTTGCTACCCAGAAAAATATTATGTCGTACCCCGTTTCCATAACCGACGTTGGATGAAACTTCTTATATTCTGGACTTGCATCTAATAGATCCTGCAAAGACATACTCATATCCAAAGCTTTTTCTTTATCTACCAAAGTACTCCAAGTCCACATTGCAGAAGAAAACCAAGTATCTAAAGTATCTGGATCTTGCTTCACAGAACCCCCACAAGATGGACAAACATCTAAA
>DAOWDW010000014.1 GCA_030638845.1 Candidatus Peregrinibacteria bacterium
GGGCTAAGGCGAGGAAAGTTTATATAGATACTATGGCATCATCATCTTAAATTTAGATAAGACATTGGGGAATTTTTAATTTATAATTTTTAAGCATTAAATTCTATTGTCATGGATCTTTTATTAGGAACAACAAACCTCGGCAAGGTCACGGAGATAAAAGAGTGCCTACAAAACATTCCTTTCAAGATTATTTCTCCAAATGATTTAGACGCTAAAATTGAACCTCCCGAAGAAACTGGAAATACATTTGAGGAAAATGCCATGCAAAAAGCAAGACACTATTTTAAAGAATCTGGATTACCTACAATTGCAGATGACTCTGGAATAATAGTTGATGCGCTTAAAGATGAATTAGGAGTTTACACAAGGCGATGGGGTGCAGGAGAAAAAGCTAGCGATGAAGAATGGATAGAATATTTTTTAGATAGAATGAAAAAAGAAAAAAATAAGAAAGCTAAATTTGTATGCCACATTGCACATTTTGATAGTGAAGGGAATATTCATATGTTTAATGGAACATGTAACGGAAAAATAACCGATGAACTACTTGCAGACTACTTACCTGGTCTTCCTATATCTGCCTGTTTTATGCCAAATGGATATGATCTTGTTTACAGTGCAATGACAATTGCACAAAAGAATTTAGTAAGCCATAGAGGAAAAGCTACTGCCGCATTACGAGAATTTTTACTATAACCATAAAATATTCGAAAGAAATAGGACTTATAGGATTTGCGCAAATCCTATAAATAGTAATATTAATTTTTCTAATCTATAGACGTAAAATCTAGATTCGTAATTTTTTTCCAAACCTTTTTTATAAGTTCTTTTAATTCTTCTTTGTCTTCAGAAGAAATTTCAAATGCTCTTTGAATAGGGTCATCTTCCTCTTGCCCAATAAAATCTAATACATACTCTTTAGGAGAAAACGGTGTACCAAGCTCAAGTAATAAAGCATAAAAAACAAGTTGCCTTTTGTAACCCAAATCTTCACATTGCTTTGAAGACTTTGGCTTCCCTGTTTTATAGTCAACAATTCTAACATTAGAAGAATTCTGTTCTAACAAATCTATACGATCTATTTTTCCTTTTAGTGGAATATCTTCTAAATGAGCTCTAACAGAATACTCTATGTGGCCAACTATTGGATATGGTTCCTGTAAACAATCTTTATAATACTTTTTTAATGACTCGTAACCAAGAAACTCTAAACGCTCTACATCTTTTTTAGTTAAATGTTCTTGAGTCTTTAAGTGATTTGAAATTTCATTTTGCATTTCTTCTAAACTTAATATATTTCCCTCTTTACCAGAATTTGCCCAAATAGCGAGCACATGGTGAACAGCATTCCCATAAGCTAAATGATCTGACTTTTCTTGAGGAACAAGTAGCAAGTGTCTTTCTAAAAATAATTGAGGATCTTCTAAAAAGTCATTCAGAGCAGTTGGCGAGAAAGCAAAATGCTCTATGCGATTTCGTAAATACGATTTCATTTCGTCATCAAAATCTCTAATTGGAACACTTAAAAGTGTTGACTGAATTCCATCATCAATAGCCTGCTCAAATTCTTCCAATTCACCTGCTTCTGCGAAAAAGCTACACGGAGAAACAGATTTCATGCTATTCCCAGTTGTAAGTTCTTTTGAACATGTAAATAGAAGATCTTGCGCAGCCCTAGTCATAGCCACATACGCTACTCTCCTTTCATCTTGATTCTTCTCGTAAGATTTTTGGTCTTTCTCCCAACCAAAAAGTAAATCTTCTGGAATAGATAATGACGGAGGATTTCTTCTTTTGTCCCATTTACCTTCTCTAAAGTTTGCGAGAATTACAGTATTAAATTCAAGCCCTTTACTTTTATGAGCTGTCATTAATTGAACTCCATCTTGTGTAAGATGAGGTATGTCATAACTTAAACGAAGATCTGAATACCCAGCATTTTCAAAATAATCCATATCCGATAAGAATTCTTCAAATGAAAGTGAGGGATTTTCTTTTGTTCTATCTTTTGCATATTCAAAAAATTCTTGTAATGCAGAAAAATCTAAAACATCCATGCTTCCACCATCACTTGACGTGAGTAATCCAGTTTCTTTTAAGAGATGTTCCAGTGATCCAAGCAATGTACGAGAAGCAAGCTGAGTATTTAATAAAAGTATAGTATCTCTTGCATTAATTATTTTTTCTGAATCTCTTAAGTCACCACTAACATTATCATTTTCTTTATCTAGATTTAGTAATAATTTAAAAAGTGATAGCTCTTTGTTCTCTCGAGAAATTAAACGTATTTGCGCTATATCTGCAGGATGGCAAGAAAAACATTCACAACCAATTGCGGATGAAAATAAGATTGAATCTTCTGGGTTTTTAACTGCTCTAAGTATACAAAGAGTTTGCAATACAAGTGGATGAAGTAACATATCCATTTTCCCAGAAAGTCGCACTGGAATATTTTTTGTTTTAAGTACATCGTAAATAGGTTGTAATTCTGCATTTGTCTGAACAAGAATTGCAATTTCATTTCTTTTTATCCCTTTATCTATTTTTTCTTGAACTATGTCAGCTATTACCCAGGGTTCCGTTCTATCACTTGAAGATAATATAAGTTTTGGTTGTAATATTTTAGATGTATCTACTGCAGACACTAGATTCTTACTAAGGCCTTCTATGCGACCAATAAGCCTTTCTGTATTATGAGAAATAAGAGATGATGCTGCATTTAATATTGGCTGAGAACATCTATAACTTGTTTCTAAGGTAATAACTTTTGCTTTTGGATAGCAAGAATAAAATGAAAGAATATTTGTAAGATTTGCCCCCTGAAAACGAAATATTGCCTGATCATCGTCTCCAACAATACAAAGATTAGGTTGATTATCTCCTGTTGGATCCATCGTTAATATATCAATAAATTGATACTGTGCTCCGTTTGTATCTTGAAATTCATCAACTAGAATGTATTGATACTTCTCCTGAAGACCTGCAAGCATCCAGTCTTCTTGCCGAAGAGCATCTACAACCCTAAGAATCATATCTTCGTAATCGTAACGACCGGTAGCTTCCAACATTTCTTGATACTTATGAAATACTTCAATAAATTCACGAAATTTCCGAGCCATAATTAGATTTTTCTTTTGTGCTTTTGTTCCTTCTCTACTCTTAGTTGCCATAATTTGTTCATATTCATCTACTACCCGTTTTAGGTCTTCTTTTTTTGTAACACCTTCACGTTTTAGCTGACTTATTCTTCCTATTATATCCCTTGTTCTCATATACGGTGATTTCTTGTTTACTAAGACACAATCGGGTAATAGTTGATCAATTATTTTATTCAGCTCACGATATCTTTCTACATCACTAATTTGTTTTAGCGCTGACCATTGCTCAAAAACTATTGGATTTTGAGATATTATCGAATTACAAAATCCGTGAATCGTATCTACTGTTACACCATATGCATCTGGTCCAATTATATCACGTAACCTCTGTCGCATAGACAAAGCACCACTTTTACTAAAAGTAATGCATAAAATATTTCTAGGTCGCATATGTGTTTTTTTAAGAATATTTGCCACTCTCATAGCCAAAACTTGAGTTTTACCCGTACCAGGACCAGCAACAACCATTAAAGGACCTTCTATAGTTTCTACTGCTATCTTCTGAGCAGAGTTGAGTTTTGGAAAAAGATGATCGAAGTTAGAAGACATATATCAAGTGTACTGCAAAATCTTAAATCTCAAATAATTATTTCATAACTCTATTTCTTCTTCGGATTTCGAAATTTGTCATGTCAATATTCATATACAAAACATAATCAGCCTATATGTTTAAATACATTACCCTTTCCCACTTAATTAAATCGTATATATATTAATTGGACTTGCAGCAATTTATAGTCTTACCACAGGCAGAAGATAAACTAAATCTAAAAAATATTAAAGCCATTTTATGCGGCTTTTTTATTGCCTTCCTCTTTCCAACCTTTTTTCCCGCTTGCAATGTCTTCAAAGAAACTTTCAGAGAAAAATGGATTGCTAGGTGTAAAGCCAACCCTCTTTGGTGTGCCTCCTTGCTCTCGAATAGTAAGTGAACGTGGATGATCTCTCATTTTTTGTAAAACTTTTGCTTCTATCTGACGAATTCTTTCTCGTGTTACGCCAAACTCTTTTCCAACTTCTTCCAATGTATGACCAATTCCATCTATTAAACCAAACCTCATTTCTATTATTTTTCTTTCTCTTGGCGTTAAGAAATCTAGCATTGAATGTACATTCTCTTTCTTTAACTGTCTGTTGGTAGCATCGAAAGGATTTATCGCTTCTTCATCCTCTATAAAATCACCAAGCTTACTATCTTCTTCACTTCCAACTGGTGATTCTAAAGAAATTATATCTTGGCTTATCTTTTGAATGTGACGAACTTTCTTAACATCCATTTCCATTTCTACTGCTAACTCTTCTACAGTTGGATCTCTACCAAGCTCCTGTACTAAACGACGCTGTGTATGCGTAAGCTTATTAATAGTTTCTACCATGTGGACAGGTATTCTAATGGTTCTGGCTTGATCTGCTATTGCGCGAGTTATTGCTTGTCTTATCCACCATGTTGCATATGTAGAAAATTTAAACCCACGCTCTGGATCAAATTTTTCAACTGCACGAAATAGTCCTATATTTCCCTCTTGAATAAGATCTAAGAAAGAAAGACCACGACCAATGTATTTCTTTGCAATAGAAACAACTAAACGAAGATTTGCTTCTGCAAGTTGTTGTTTTGCTCCTGCATCTCCTTTTCTTATTCTTCTTGCTAACTCAACCTCCTTTTTAGCATCTATAAGAGGCACACGACCAATTTCCGAAAGATACATTCTTAC
>DAOWDW010000049.1 GCA_030638845.1 Candidatus Peregrinibacteria bacterium
AACCTTTGCCACTTTATATTTCATAAAGTCGGTATCCACAAATATCCTAGGCACATCAATCAAAGTTGCGCCTTCTTCTTCATCTTCCATTAACGTTAAACATGCATTTCTAAAGTAATGCTGAATTCGCGGTCCAAAGATTTCATCACCAAACAGTTTAATAAAAATTTCCGTAGCCTGGCTGGACGCAAGATCCTGCTCTTCTGGAGTTTTAACCTCCAAAATATTTAATCCCATTGGGCGCTCTGTATCTGCTGGATTAAAGTAAATAACATCATCTGCTCGTTCTCGTGGAATATATGGGAGAAGGTCTTCTATCAGCGATCCATGTGGGTCAATAATACACATGCCTTTTCCATTGTTAAAGTCTTGTCTTGCCATTAACTGAATAATGGAAGACTTACCTGTTCCAGTTTGTCCAATAATATAAAAATGACGGAAGCGATCTTCGTTACTCATGTAAATTTTCTTTTTGTCACCTCTGTATGTGTTGGTTCCAAGTAACAAACCTTTATCTGCAAGATTTTTTGGAGCAGCGGCAACTTTAAAATTCATCCACTTAATCATATCTACTTTGTTGTACTTTATATTTGGAAAGTGGAAGAAAGATGTAAGCTCCGAAACTCCTAGAAGCATTTTTGGTGAAGTAAGGGCTACTTTCCAGTTATGTCTTGGACACCTGCGAATAAATTTTCTAATAATATCATTCTTTGTCCCTAGATTATGTTTTTTAAGTCCATTACCTCTTGTTTCACTAAACTGACCAAAGCTAGAAGCTATACCTTCTAGTATTGTATTTGCTTTAGATGGTGTATCCGATGAAGCAATAAGTCTTATAACTGTTTCAAATCCATGGTTACTTGCTTTTTCATCTATAGCCTTGCTGTATTCTTCTGCCATTTGAGAAACTCTTTCACCTGTAGACTGTTTTTCTTCTTGAAGATTTACTACGTTTTCACCTGTAGCAAGTAAATTTAAAATTGTTCCTGGCCATGTAATTGGATTAAACCAATTAGAGCCTTTCTTTTTAGGATTAATAACTGCAGAAGCAGTACTTTGTACTTTCTTTTGCCATCCAGAAGAAATAGGTTTAATTACAATTTGTATAGCAGCTCCCTCGGAAGGTTCTAATTTAGAAAATGCATTTGTAATTGTACTAAGTGGATCACTTTTAAGTGATTGATATGTTCTAAACACAGATGTATATTTTTTTGTTGGAGTTAAAGTTATTGCAGTTGCTACGGATGTATCTGTAAAAATATTATAGTCTTCAACAGCGTCTAATATGGCATCTGGATAAAATGAAGTTATGTGTTTTTCAATAAGATGTGCAATTGAATGAGGGCATGCTATAAAAAATAGTATCTCTCCATCTAATGCTGCATATTCTAAAGATAGAAATGGTTGCCCTTTCCATAATCGATTGATTGAATTTGAATATATGCTATATATAGATTGATATAGATGATCCATAATTCCTAAAACTTCCTTAAAATCTTGTCCAGAAGAGTACCTTTCAGATTCTGTTTCTTTATCTTCTTTGCTTTCTTTTTTTGGAAGAATAATCTGTAAAAAAACTAAACCAAGCTCTCGTCTGTTTTCTGTTCGTAAACGAAGAATCCAAAGAATTGCATGCAATGTGGCAAATGCTACAATTAGTAAGCCAGTTATTTGTAATAGATTTTGCACGGTTAGCATCGTACCATTTTGTGGGAAATAATTCTTAGGTACTTAAAGGAAGGATTATGTGAACTGATCTATTTTTGCAGTTTCTTGGCTCTCCTCCAAATTCATACATTGTTTTGCAACCATAATAGATTCTATCGTTGTAAGTAATTTTCTTAGTGTTATATCACTTTTAATAATAAATTTATTTGCACCAAGATTTTTTCCATGGATTTGATTTTTCTCATCTCTAAAGTTTGTAAGAAGTAATATTGGAAAGCCTCTGTCTTTAGAGGGGCAACGTTCAAGTACTCCAAATCCGTTCATAACTGGCATATTTATATCTAAAATAAGAATATCTGGTTCTTCTTCATCTATCATTGTTAGTACCTCTTCTCCATTTTCTGCTACGCGAATAGAGTACCCACAAACAGAGAATTTTTTTTGGTAGATCCCACGTAGTACAGGGTCATCATCTGCTATTAGAATATTTCCTTTTAACATAATAGGACATTATAACAGAATAATGCATTTAAGTACATCAATTATAAATAACACTGACATTTAGGACATCGTGTATTGTAGAAATCTCTACAAGCTACCAGCTACCAGCTAATAAATTTCGGATTTCGAGATTCTTAATTTCTGGATTTGTTATTTCCCCTCTGCCTTCTTAAGAACTTTCTCTATCATGGCTAGTAGCTCTTTAATAGTTGTATATTGCTTTTCAAAGAATCCGTCAACTTTAAGGCTTTTTGCCCTATCTTTGTTTTTTTCATCTCCAAAGTTACTAAGCATAATTACAGGGCATGGTCTTTTTTCTATAGGTAATTTTTCTAATACTTGAAATCCATCTAAGGATGGCATGTTTATGTCTAAAACTAAAATATCTGGTGCATCTTCCTCTATTGCGGATAAAGCTTCTTCGCCATTTGCTGCAGTGCGAATGTCATATCCAGCAAGCGTAAATTTTCTTTCATAAAGATGTCTAAGCAACTCGTCATCTTCCGCAATTAGAATTTTCTTCTTTTGCATATTGCTAGCATAGCAAGTCATTTAAGTAGACGGAAGACAAATTTCTTTAGGCTTTGTACTTTTACTTAGAAACCGAGAGCCGAACATATTTGGAAACATCAGCTTCTCCAATATGTTGCTTAACTGTAATACTTGGGTCTTTGACAAAATTTTGAGAAGTAAGTGCATTTTCTTCTCGGAATTTCTTCTCTTTGCCTAGCATAATTTTATCCATTATTTCTGCTGGCTTTCCTTCTTTAGAAAGTTGTTCTGTCCAAATATTACGTTCTACATCTACAGACTCTTTTGTAACATCTTCAGGTTTAATAAATTCAGGATTCATGGCTGCAGCATGCATAGCAACGTCTTTTGCTACTTCAGTTGTTCCAGAAGATAGAGATACTATTACTCCAATTCTACTATTGGAATGCAAATAGCTTCCAACAACCCCTCCTTCTATTAAGGAAGTCTCTCCAAGTGAAATATTTTCTCCAAGTTTTTGAACAGCTTCTTGAGTTTTTTCCTTTGCAATTTTTCTAAGTGCATCTTCTCCTTCTTTGCATAGTAAAGTTGCAAGCTCATTTCCAAGGGCTATAAAATCTTTGTTGCTAGAAACAAAATCTGTTTCACAGCGTAAAAATATTAGTGCTGCTTTCTCGTTTTCTTCACAAAGAAAAATACTTCCTTCAGATTGATCTCTTTCAGCTTTTTTTGTTGCACTAGCAGCTCCTCTTTTTCTTAAGGCTTCTATGGCTTTTTCTTCATCTCCACTTACTTCTTCTAAAGCATTTTTACATTCTAAAATAGATACTCCTGTTCTGGAGCGAAGTGATGCAACTTGGGATGCGCTTACGGATGACATAATAATAAGGGATATGGGATAAGGGATATGGGATAAAGATTAAATAATTTAATACTATTAATTATTTATCTCCTGCCATTGCAGCTTTAACTGCTGAGATAATAAATACCAAAGATTTCACAGCATCATCATTTGCTGGAATAAATTCGGTAAATTTGTTGGGGTCTGCGTTACTATCACAAATTCCAAAAACAGGGATCTTAAGCTTTCTTGCTTCATCTACTGCAACATGATCACGAATAGCATCTACTATAAATACAGCATCTGGTACTCGGGACATGGTAGATACTCCAGAAAGTGCAGCATCTAGTTTCGTTAGATCTTTACGTAGAGATGTTTGCTCTTTTTTTGTATATTTCTCTACTTCTCCTGTTTTAAATGAATTTTGTAAATCTAAATAATATTTAATACGTTCTTTAATTGTCCGCCAGTTTGTTAGAAGTCCTGGAATCCATTTCTTGGTTACAATTGGTTGGCTTAAATCTCTACCAATTTCTTCAATAAGAGGAATGCTCTGTTGTTTTGTAGAAACAAAAAGTACAATTTTCCCTTCTTTGTGCATTTTACTTAAGGTGTCACATACTTTTTTTAAATGATCTTTTGTTTTTTCTAAATCGAAAATGTGAATTCCTTTACGAGATCCAAATAAATATGGTGCCATTCTTGGATTCCATTTATTTGTTGGATGACCAAGGTGACATACTGCATCTATAAGATCTTTTTCGGTTACGGTTGACATAATATAAGAGAAGAAAATTAGATAGGGGATCAATTCAAGAAACAAAAGGTTGGAAACCTATTACCTCCGGTGAATAAAATCCTTGGGGCACCCTTTTAGCGTCTTATCGTTCTAATTGCGTAGGATTCCAGCAGAGAAATCACCCTTCGACTTGCTTTATTTGCTCAGGGTGACCGCTGTGTGGTCAGGACCGCAACGATCAACTAAAAGTGCTTAATTACTTTATAATGAAAGAATTGGGTAGAAGCAAGGAATTAATGTGGATTCTTTGTTTGTGATTATTTTTTTAAAATGGAAGAAATATCAATATATTAATATATGGAT
>DAOWDW010000065.1 GCA_030638845.1 Candidatus Peregrinibacteria bacterium
ATCTTTCATAACTTTTATAGCAGATCCTGGCATTTTAGAACTTCCAATATATCTTTCTGTTAATCTTAATATTGTATGTAAATTTTTATATGTACATAAAATATTCTTGCCCTTTTTCATAATTGAAAAATGTTCTGCAAGCAATACTGCAAATGTTTCTTTAGATGTAACATCTTCTAAATATATTTTTTCACATTGATTATTGATAGCAGGTTCCGATTTTAAAAATCTGTGGTACTCATCTGGAGTTGAAAGACCAATAACCCCAATTGAAGAACTTTGCAAATATCTTGCAAGCACTACTTTAATACTTGGATCTGCAGATTTTAAAAAGCCTGCAAAATCTTTTATAACTAATATAAATTTTCCAGATTTTTCGGCCCTTCCAAGTGCATTAAGCAATACTTTATCCGGCTCTTTAAATCCAGAAAGTAATACATGAGTTTTAAGTTCAAGTAATCTTGTAAGCTCTTTTCCGTGCTCTACTTGATTCATTCTAATTAAAGCTCCTATGTTTTCCATCATAGATTCTTTTCCACTTTCTTGTTCTCCAACTATTACAACATTTTTGTTTCCACTTCGGGATAATATTTGAAGTGCAGATTCTACTTCTGGCTTATGAAGCATTACCTTTCTTTGTATATACCTCCATACAACCTTTCCGCTTAATTCACTTGCAATTGTATCTAGCTCGTTTGTATAGCCTTGTACCCAGCTTCTTCCCATAGGACCAAAAGTTTGAACTAGTCTTTCTGGCTGTAACGGACCAACTTGCTCACTACTTTTACCAAATAGCTTTTGCCATTTAATTATTTCTTTAAGATTTTCAAGAGACATATCTGCATCATTAAGTATTTGCTCAAATTCTCCTCCTCGAGAAAAGAAAACATATAGCATTACCGAAGAAGTAATTTGGCTTATTCCAAGTTCTATAGAAACTTTACGTGCATCACTTAGAAGAGAAATTACATTTTCATTTCTTGAAATATTTATTCTTTTTAAAATTTCTTTTTTATTTATCCCCATCAACTTAAACACAAAAGCACTCCTTTTAGAATTAACTGTAGCCTTCCAAAGATTCTCTGGAATTAAAAATCCCTTTCCATGAATATGGGCTAAAAGATCAAAAGAAATGTAACATGCTAAATTATTTTCATTAATAACAGGTTTTACTTTATCTTGCGAAATATGCTCTTTCATAAATACAGATTCTATATAAAGTCCAACAAGTATTAGACCTATTAGAAAACTTAGCACTTGATAATCTGCAATCTTAAAATCATGAATTAATATTGCATCTACAATAAATGGAGCAAGTAAAACAATATACAAAATATAACTTACAGGGCTTCCAAATATTTTATGAATAAGCCAACCTGAGTAGACGCGTGTTTGCCTTAAATTGACAAATTCTTTTTTCACTTAAATTGTATAAATAGCATGTAAAATTCCTCCTGCTAAAATTGCAGGATAGGTTAACCAAAAAAGTAAATAAGCAAGAAAACCAGCCAATAAACAAATGTGAGATACTATTGAAAATAGTAAAGCTACCAACCTAAATAGAAGTCCAATTATTCTAGTGGTCATATTCAATGTAAATACTTGAGCAATCTCTCCTATATTCATTAAATTTGTAGGATATTCATCTGCAATACTTTTCCAAGGAGACAGAAGAGTTTTTAATAAAAAGATTACAGAAATAATTTCAAAGAAAGCACGAGCGTACTTAAAATACGTTTTAATAATTTTTGTAGGATGTTCTATAAAATACCAAGGTAGGTACGAAGTTATAAAAAGTACCATTAGTAGCCGAAGAGAGTTAAGATATCCCATATATAAGAATATTAGATATTCTATGAATTATAGCATATTTTAGGAAATATTGGAATAAGGAGGTTTTAAGAGGCTAGGATATAAGTGACTAGGCTATGAGCGATAAACTTTGAGCTATGAGAAATTTGAAAAAAGCAAGCTCACAGCTTATAGCTCATAACTCATAGCTTTTCTTTGTATCTATCAAATATTTTCCCTATTATCTTTTCACTTATGGATGGAAAATTTATAGTTATGGAAGGCCCAGATGGAAGTGGCACAAGTAAACATAGTAGCTTACTTGCAAATAGATTAATTTTAAATGGATACGATGTAATTCTTACTGCAGAACCAACAGATGGATCTATTGGAGCAACTATTCGTACACTACTTAAAGGAGAAAAAACATTATCACCAGAAACATTACAGCTTCTTTTTTGTGCAGATAGAGCAGAACATGTGAATAAAATTATTCAGCCAGCACTAAATAGTGGAAAAATTGTTATTTCAGATAGATATTCTCTTTCAACTATTGTATATGGATCAGCCCTAGGAATAGATGAAAAATGGCTTTCTTCAGTTAACAATTATTTTATTAAACCAGATTTAACGTTTATTACACTTCCACCATTTGAAGTTGGAATGGAACGTATACACAGACGACCAGAAAATGATCATTTTGAGAATGTTCCTTTTCAAAAAATAGTATATGAAGAATATGCAAAACATTCTTCAGAAAAATCTATTATTGTAGATACCTCTGGAGGAAAAGAGGATGTAGCAAAAGAAGTAACCAATCATGTACTTAAGTCATTTCCAGATTTATATTTGCCTAAAGATCTTAAAGATTATTAAAAAATTAAGATTGATACCCAAAGGAGGTTTACTAAGCACATCTTTTCGACTATTTTCTATGCATGAGCGCAACAATTATTGACGGCAAAGAAGTATCTTCAAAACTACTATGTAAATTGAAACCAGATGTAAAAAGGTTAGATCCTAAACTTGTTGTTGTTCAGGTTGGCGAAGATGCTGCTAGTACAAGCTATATAAAGCAAAAAATTAAAAGCTGTGAAGTAGTTGCTATGCGAAATGAGCATAGGCATTTAAACAAAGATACAAGCATTGAAGAGTTAATGAAATGTATAGAAGAATTAAATAATAATGATGATGTAAGTGGATTTATTGTTCAATTGCCGTTGCCAGAACATCTATCTGCTTCTGTACCACAAATTATTCGTGCTATTAATCCTGCAAAAGATGTTGATGGTTTTTGCGCATATAATTTAGGAAAAATGTTTCTTTCTACAGAATTCGAGCATTTACCTCCTGCTACGCCTTCTGGAGTAATTTCACTTCTTGAATATTATAAAATTGATATTAAGGGTAAAAATGTTACGGTTATAGGGCACAGCAATACAGTTGGTAAGCCATTATCTACAATGCTTCTTAATAGAAATGCAACAGTAACTACATGCCATGAATTTACAGATGATCTTCCAAGTCATACAAAAAGTGCAGACATACTCTGTACTGCTGTAGGAAAACCAGGTCTTATAACAGCAGACATGGTTAAAGAAGGTGCGGTAGTAATTGATATTGGAATAACTAGAACAGAAGATGGGTTAAAAGGAGATACAGATTTTGATTCAATAAAAGAAAAAGCAAGTTTTATTACACCAGTGCCCGGTGGTGTTGGACCAATGACGGTTGCGAGTTTAATACAAAATTGTGTGATGGCTAAGAAGAGACAAGTTGAATAAAAACCCAAAAAAAAAGACATGCATTATACTCTCGTTTTTAGTATTAAGTATTTATTATCATCTCTATTTCTTGCGACAATCGTCAATATCAGTACAATGCAGATACGCAATGAGGCGAGCCTCGTTTGTTCATTTCTCTCTTCTGAAATATGTGCGGTATAATGGCAGTTTCGGGTTACAGGGACGCAATTCAAGATTTGTATGATGGATTAATTCTTCTTCAACACAGAGGACAAGATGCCGCAGGAATAATGACTTACGATAATCAATTCCACCTAAAAAAGAGTAATGGAATGGTTAGAGATGTTTTTCATTCAAAATCTTTTGCAAGATTAAGAGGAAGAATGGGAGTAGGACATGTACGCTACCCAACAGCAGGCTGCTCTAGTGAATTTGAAGCACAACCATTCTTTGTAAATACTCCTTATGGTATTGCACTTTCGCATAATGGAAATTTGACTAATTCTAAAGAGCTTTCAAAAGAATTAAGAGAAAAAGAATACAGACATTTAAATACTAATTCAGATTCTGAAGTTCTTTTAAACGAACTTTCCGTAGCAATTAAACTACAAAAACCAACTAAAAAGCTAAGTGCAGATCAGGTATTTGGTGCTGTAGAAAGAGTTTTTTCAAGATGTAAAGGTGCATATTCAGCAGTCGCATTAATTGGAGGTCAAGGAATTCTTGGATTTAGAGATCCTTATGGAATTAGACCTCTACAGCTTGGTAAAAGAACATTTGGAATGAAGGAAGAATTTATGATTGCTTCAGAAAATACTGCTTTTAGGGCATTGGACTACGAATTTGTAAAAGATATTTATCCTGGAGAAGCTGTATTTATAGATAATAATAATAATCTACATACAAAACAAATTGTAAAAAATAGCTTTAGCCCTTGTATATTTGAATGGGTTTACCTTGCAGCACCAGATTCTATTTTAGATGGAGTTAGTGTTTATAAGGCTAGAGTTAGAATGGGTGAAGCTCTCGCTGATCAAATAAAAGAAGCAAATATAGAAATAGATTCAGTAATTCCTATACCAGATACAGGAAGGCCAATGGCAACAGGACTTGCAGATAAATTGAAGGTTAGATACAGAGAAGGCTTTGTAAAAAACAGATACATAGGCAGGACGTTTATAATGCCTGGTCAAAATATTCGTAAAAGAAGCTTACAATTTAAACTGCATCCAATAACTTTAGAATTTAGAAATAAATCTGTACTTTTAGTAGATGATTCAATAGTAAGGGGAAATACTAGTAAAAAAATTGTAGAAATTGCCAAGGAATCTGGAGCAAAAAAGGTATACTTTGCCTCTGCCTCTCCTCCTATTATTTCTCCAGATCCATATGGTATAGATTTACCAACAATGTCTGAGTTAATAGCTACAAACATGAGTATAGAACAAATTCGTAAATTTATAGGTGCAGACAGACTATTTTACAACACGATTGAAAATATAAGACATGCAATACAAGTTGGAAATAGAGATATTAAAAACTTTAGTGATGGCTGTTTTACTAAGTGCTATCCAACACCCGAGGTAACACCAAAGCTTCTTAGATCCATGGCGCAAAAGCGAAACAGTACTAGAAATGCATATGCAAATGAAAATACAGATGAAGAAGGAGAAAGTTATAAAATGATGAGTTTAGTTTAATATTATGAAAATTTTATTAGTGTCTTCATCGGCTAGAGGACATGCAATTGCAGAAGCTTTAAGTAAAAGTAATGAAAATCCAGAAATAATAAGTCTACTTCCTTCTAGTAACCCTGGAATAGAATCTATTGCAAGTGAGGTACACGAAGGAGATGTAATGAATTTTGATTTAGCCCTAGAGTTAGCCAAGAGACACAAGTTTGACTTTGCTGTTGTTGGACCAGATGACCCTATAGGTGCCGGCATTGCAGATGTACTTAAAGAGGTAGTTCCGTGCGTTGCACCAACAAAAAATTTAGCTCGTATAGAATCTAGTAAAGGTTTTGCAAGAAAGCTTCTACTAGAAGAAGGTGTAGATGCCTCTCCTAAGTTCTCCGTATTTACTAGGGCTAACAGAGAATTGCTGAACAACTTTATAGCTCAAGACTTGAATGGTGAATATGTAGTAAAATACGATGCATTAAAAGGAGGAAAAGGAGTAAAAATAAGTGGAGAACATTTAAGCTCAATTAATGAAGGTGTGACTTATGCAAATGAATGTATAAATGAGTGTGGCCAAGTAGTAGTTGAGGAAAAATTAGTAGGAGTAGAATTTAGCCTTATAAGTTTTGTTAGCGGAAACAATGTTATAGATACACCTGTAGTTCAAGACCACAAAAGAGCATATGCAGGAGATACAGGACCAAATACAGGAGGAATGGGAACATACAGTGACGCAAATCACAGTCTTCCATTTCTATCTAAAGAAGACTTAGATAGAGCACATAAAATAAATGTATTAACAGCAAAGGCTCTAGAAAAGAAATGTGGAGCTCCATTTATAGGATTTTTATATGGAGGGTTTATTGCAGTTAAAGATGGAGTCAAATTAATTGAATACAATGCAAGACTAGGAGATCCCGAAGCATTAAATATTCTCCCACTTCTAACATCTGACTTTGTACATATTTGCCAAGGAATGATAACTGGGGAATTAAGTGAAAATATGGTCTCTTTTGCTCCAAAAGCTACGGTATGCAAATACATTACTCCAGAGGGATATCCCGATAATAAAAATCAAAGAGGCGAAATATTTAAACTTCCACCTATTCCAAGTAATGCAAGAGTCTACTACGGAGATGTAAAGCAAAATAACAATGGTGAGTTACTACTTGGAGGCTCTAGATCTGTTGGAATTGTTGGCATTGGAGAAAGTATTTCAGAAGCAGAAGATATTGCTCAAAATATATGTGAGAAAGTTGAAGGACCAGTTAGATTCCGCAGTGATATAGGAAAAGAAGAACTTGTGAACCAACGTGTTACTACACTAAAACAGATCAGATCTTAACCGTTTTGATACTATTA
>DAOWDW010000104.1 GCA_030638845.1 Candidatus Peregrinibacteria bacterium
ATAATTGGAAACGCGCAAGAATATTTGTTTGTTGATAATAATAATGAAGGAAGCATGCTTAAAAAACCAATTTCTATGATGCTAGAAAATATTCCAACATGCGAAGAAAGAGGAGAAGGGGCACATGAGCATATGGACTTTTTATTTCTTGCAAGACCCTTAAGTGAAAAACAGGCTATAATTCATTGTGACGAGGAGGCACATGAAACAAAGTGGTTTACCAGAGAAGAAATAGAAAAATTAGACGAAAATACAGAGATTTTTTCTAATGTGAAGCGGTATATTCTAATTATTCTTCCTCAAATTAATAATAATTAAATATAGATATCTGATAACAGAACCCTGTGTAGCCCGTAGGGCGAAGCGGGGTTAGGCGGTATATTTTGAATATTCTTCTTTTTTAAAATAAATCTATTGGCTCGCCAGATATTGCAATTATATCATGTTTATGCGGAGGAGATTCATTACTATCATCCATTTTCCATGTATCTATTATTTGAAGTCTAATATTTTGTTTTACTTCTGCTAGTAACCTCTGAACTTCCTTAATATCAAATCTATTATGCTGACCATATCTTTCAAAAGTAGTATTTCTATCTAAAGTAATAAAATGATTCGCTTTTGGATGAGCCAATAGCGCACTAGTTATACCATTTACAAATACTCCCTGAATAAGAACTTGAACAAAGTCATGTAAAATACTAAAAAATCTTACTACATCTTTATCTTCAATTTTTTCTGGATACCTTTCCTTTAATTCTAATATCTTCTCCCGTAGAGAATACTCAAAAACTACAAACATTCCAGAATACGTTAGATTTGATACAATTTTTGTAACCTCAACATCTGGTTTTAATACATTCGCAAACTGCATACCATCTTCTTCTCTCTCTATTCCATTAACATTAGCATCCCCATAGAATTCACAAGAACGTGAATCACCAGAAGAAGCATCTATCATAACTTGAACAAATTTTTCCGTTTCACTCATTTCATTCATAAATGATGTTAGTTCATCAGCTGTAGATATTTCATCTACTCTACTACCAACAATTTCATCAACCTTAGAACTCCATCCATTAGACAAATCTCTTCTAACAAACTTTGTTATTCTTTCAAAGTTTCTATGAGTACTCATAAAACGTTGCTGAGCATCTGATAATATTTCTCGTGAAAAATCTGTCACAACAATTTGAGGAGCATCCTTAATTAGGGCTGCAGTTAATTCTGACCCCAAATCTCTATTCACCACATCAAACCCCGGACCAGCAATTACCATTGCTCCATTAGAGATTCCTTCATCTTTTCTTTCAAGTTCTACCATCCATTTTAATAGCGCAGTTCTAGATTCTCTATAATGTACTACATCTGGTGTATGATCTGCCCACATTCTTGCATACTCTTCTGAGAGATGGTCAAATTCACCACTCCTAGCATGCTCCAAATATGTTGTTGGAGAAATATTCATAATATTAAGAACACATTATTGAAAATGTGTAAAATATTCTAGTAAAATGTGCTTATTTTTTACGAATAACCTTTTTTACAGTTGGAATTTGCAATAAAGAATCAAAAAGATCACTGAATTGCCCAAAATCATCAGCTTCAAGGCTAATTTTATACAATGCGTCTCTTGGAGGAACGGCAAATACGCCAAATTGTGCAATGTTAATTTCTCGCTCTAAAAAGCATCTAGAAATATCAAAAATCATTCCAGGTCTATCCAATGCTTCTATTTGAATATCTATTATTTTAGATTCTCTATTTAATATTCTAGATTGAGGCAATAAATGAAAAAATTGCAAAATTCTAACAAATTTAGATGGGGGGGAATCTAACAATTTCATATATTCTTGTAATACAGAGTCTTTGCCTATTTCACCACTTCCAATCTTCTGTATAAGAAGATCAAATGATCTTACTTGTAATGAATTTATTAATTCTTTTTGCATGGAAGGAAGTCTAAGTAACCATTCGAAAGATAATTTATGTTTTTGCATTTCATTTTCCAATATATTAATACCAATAGTATATTTTTCATTTCTTGAAAATTTCTTAAGCTTTCCTTTTAATGCTTCCCTTGCCTCTATAGATTTAACTTTGTCTAGCCAAGATGTTTTTAAATAACGAACGTCATTCTTATTTTTTAATAATTCTATCTCCACAATATCACCATCACGTAGCTCTGTCCCTGCATCTAACATTTCACCATTTACAACTATACCAACAAGAAAAGAGATAGCGTTTGGATCCACAGCAAAAGCAAAATCTACTCCTGTTGCCTTTCTTGGCAAAGTAATAATTTCACCAGATGTAGTAAATACATTTATTCTTTTATTTAATAATGTTTGTTCTACATCTTTCATGTATCTTTCGTCCTTATGTGGAGTCTTACTTAAAGACTCAAGAGCCTTATATATGTCATTAGATCTATCTGTTGTCCACGAAGAAATCTTCCTATTCGAAACATGTTGGTTCATTTCTTCTGTTTGAATTCTAAGTCTAATTCTACTTTTATTTTTTAGAAAAATAGTAGTGTGAAGTGCCATATAGCCATTTGGCTGAGGAGTACTTATATAGTCTCTAAACGATCCAGATTCTACTGAATGCTTTTCATGTATTTGACCAAGAACACGATAGCATTCCGTTGGAGTTGCCTTCTTTCCTTGTAATATTATCTGAACTGAATCAATTTTGGTTTCGTCATTAATCAAAGAAATACTTCCTTTTAATTTACTAAAAATTTGGTAATCGGTCATTGTTTCTAGTATGGGATTTACATCGTCTGTTGTTTCTGTATTTACTGTTTCTACGAAATCTTCCCTGTCACTTTCTAATGCTTTTCTAATTTTTTTTATTTCATTGTCCCATAATTTATATTCCTCTGGATAAGCAATTGGAAAGCAAATATTTTCATATTCACTTTTTATATTCCAAAATCCAAAAAGTCGTGCAAAAGGCACATAAACATCTAATGTTTCCTTTGCTATACGAATACGTTTTTCTTCATTTAAAGCATCCAAAGTCCTTATATTATTCAATCTATCGGCAAGTTTAATAATAATTACTCGTATATCATCGCTTGCCGTAAGTAATAGTTTTCTAAGCGAGCCTAACTGGCGCTCATGCCTTTTATCTGCATAGTTCATTTTAGAAAGCTTGGTTACTCCTTCTACTAAATGTGTAACCGTTTTACCAAATTCTTTTTCTACTTCACTCTTAGTTGCCCTTTCATCTTCTATAATATCGTGAAGAAGTGCTGCAATTAGCGTATCTTCTCCAGCTTCAAACCCTGCTAGAATAGAAGCCACTCCTATCGGATGAACAATATATGGCTCTCCAGAGTCTCTATTTTGTCCATAATGCCATTCAATTGCTTTCTTTAATGCTTTTTCAACATGATTCTTTTCCTCCTTTGAAAGATAGGAAATTTTGTTAAAAAAATCTTTGCTAGCATCTGCAATACGCATAGAGTCAAGTATACTCTACCAAAACAAATCTAACAATCACCACTACATTCAACATATCTTTTACAGAATTTATCCTTGATGTGATTCTAATGCAAAACTTCCAGCTATAAAAACAGAAAATACATCCCTTCTAGAAGAAGTAACTTCTCTTGGCATTCTTGTGCCTGTTTCCCTTTCAATTTTTGTAAGTTGATCTTTATCAAGTCCAGCAGCATCTCCTGCTTCTCCATCCATTTTTTCTGCCGATACTGATTCAGTATTAAAATCCATCGATTATATCCTCTTATAATTGAATAATGTAGTCAACGAAATCTGCTATTTTTTCTCCTATTCATTCGCGTGATATACTGAGTTAAGGTTTACTATACGTAAGTAATTTTTGCATCCTCTAAATATAAATGTTTGATCCCGTTGACCCCAAACAAAGCCTGCCAGACCTAGAAGAAGGAATACTTCAGTATTGGCAAGAAGAAGACACTTTTAAGCGTTCTTTAAAAAGAAGAGCGCATAAAACAGAAAAATCTGATGAAAGTTCTTTCTCTTTTTATGATGGACCTCCTTTCGCTACAGGTCTCCCCCATTATGGGCACTTGCTCGCAAGTACAATTAAAGATGTAATTCCAAGGTACCAAACCATGAGAGGAAAATCTGTAGAAAGACGCTTTGGTTGGGACTGCCACGGACTACCTATAGAAAACATGATTGAGCAGGAAAATGGTATAGAAAATAAGCAGGAAATAGAAGAACGTGGAATTGGATGGTTTAACAACCTTTGTAGAGAATCTGTACAAAGATATACGGATGATTGGAGAAAAGTAGTAAACAGAATGGGTAGATGGGTAGATATGGACTGGGACTACAAGACTATGGACGCAGAGTATATGGAAAGTATGTGGTGGGCTTTTTCTGAATTACAGAAAAAAGGAATGATTTATGAAGGACATAAGCCAATGCATATTTGCCCAAGATGCGTAACTCCTCTTAGTAATTTTGAGGTAACTCAAGGGTATAAGGATATTACCGATCAATCAGTTGTTGCTAAATTTGAACTTGCTGAAAGGGATATGGGAAATGGGATAAGGGATAAGGAATCTACATATTTATTAGCTTGGACAACGACTCCGTGGACTTTGCCAGGGAATTTATTGTTGGCGATTAATAAAAATGTTGAGTATGTGCAGTTTCAGATTGAAGGTGATAATTGTTTGTATATCTCATCTAAAAGTTTTATTGATAAGCAAATGGAAAATGGAAAATGG
>DAOWDW010000107.1 GCA_030638845.1 Candidatus Peregrinibacteria bacterium
CTTACATCTATTTTTGGTTGAATTTCTATAACCGGAAGAACAATGTCATGAGTACCAGTTTTTAAAGCATCTATTATAAGTGCGGTACTCTTCTCTAAATCTACTTGCTTCCCCAGTAAACCCTCTCCTTCAAAAAAAATCTTTCCCAAAATATCCATATCAATTGTAACTTCACGCGGTTCTTTATCTAAAAATACTGCTATTTCAGAAAAAATAGTGCTTTTTATAGCTCCCTCATTCCAACCAACCTTTGTAACTTGATTAAGACCATCTGGTAATTTAGGAAGTATATCTCCATCTACTCGAAATTTTGGATTTGGCATTATTTCTTCTCCATTCATTTCCCAGACAGTAGAATTATAAAGCCATTCAGGAAATTCGTCTGGATCTAATGAAAATATATGATGCTTATATCTAATTGTTATTGGTGCATATTTTGCAGAAGCAATTGGGACACCAAAAATAAATAAAACGCAAAAGCCGAAAGCAAAAATATTTATGCGCATATGACTTATCTTGGATGTGCATCTAATGCCTTATTAACCAATGCATCTGCTCTAAAATTGTCTCCTCTTGGAATATGCACAAAAGAAACTGTATTAAACTCTGAAGAAAGTTCTTTTATTTCATCTACAAAAGGTTTTAGTGATGCCATGCGTACTTTGTACTGACCATTTAATTGCTTTACTACAAGCTCACTATCTAAATGGCATACTAAACTATTCGGATGATAGCGTTTTGCAATTTTTAATCCTTCTATAAGCGCCTGATACTCAGCAACATTGTTAGTTTGTATTCCAATGCAGGCAAAATGCTCTCTAATTGTTTCTCCTTTTGCAGGGTCATCTAATACACAACCAATTGCGGCCTGCCCAGGATTCCCCCTAGAACCACCATCTGTAAAAAGATGTAATTCCCCACCAACAGATTCTGGCTGATCTTCTTTGCAACCCGAATCTGATAATGCTTGCTCAACTATTTCTACAACAAATTTTTCTCTTTCTCTAACTTTAGGAAAAAGTTCTTGTAAACGACGTTCTAGAGATGCTGGTAATCGCATATGAAAAGTGTAGCAGTTGATGATGAATAAGTAGAATTGTTAAATGTCGAAAGAATAACTTTTGATTTTCGACTTTTGACCTTCGACATACCATATTTTTATTTCTCCATAGTTTTCCCCATAAAATAGTCAACCGCAGCCTCCATCTGTGGATCTTCTCCTGCATTAATATTCTCCATAGTTCTTTCTACCTCTTTGTCTGGATCTATACCTTCTTTACTTAAATCTCGACCATTTGGTGTATGCCATTTTGCGATTGTTATTCTTAGGCTACTTCCACCTGGTAATTCAAATATTTCTTGTACTGTTCCCTTTCCAAACGTCTTTTTCCCAATAATCTCTGCCCTATCATGGTCTTGCAATGCTCCAGCTAGAATTTCAGATGCAGATGCAGAGCCTTCATTCACCAATATAACAAGTGGAATATCTGTAGATAGTGGACGACCATTTACAAAATGTCTTTCTGCTTCTTCTCCCATTCTTACTACCGAAACTACTTCGCCTTGCTGAACAAATAGAGATACCATTTCAACTGCTCTCTCTAAATATCCTCCTCCGTTAAATCTAACATCCAAAATAACTCCAATAAGATCATCTTCTTTTAAAATAGATCTAAGCGCCTTTTCTGTATCTCTTGTAGTACTATCTCCAAATTGATTAATGGTAATAATTCCTATACTTCCAGATGCTGTGTCTTTTACAGAATACTCTGTACTTGGAATTTTTATTTCATCACGAGTAATACTTACACTTACAATTTCATCCACTCCCTTGCGTATTACGCCTAAAACTACTTTTGTTCCTCGTGGACCACGGATACGATTAACAACCTGATTTAAGTCTTCTCCTGTTATATCTTCATCATCTACAACTACTATTATGTCCTCTGGGAGTAACCCTGCATCCTGTGCAGGAGAGCCTTTCATAGGAGCTATTACAACTATCATATTTTCTCTCATAGTTAATTGCGCACCTATTCCTTCTAGTTTTCCCTGAAGAGAAATATGGAAATCTTCATTTTGATTAGGTGTCATAAATGATGTATACGGATCTCCAACCGCATGAACAAGACCCGCTGCAGCTCCAAATAACATTGGTTGAATCTGGAGATCGTCTGGCTCTATATAACTTCTTAATAACAAACGCCAAATTCCATAAAGTAGCGCAAAATTTACCTCATCCTCGGGATCTGAAATTACCCTTCCAGAATCTGTACTTCCTGTGTATAAAAATTCCAACTGCTCATTTACTTTATGCAAACGCTTTTGCTCATATGTAATACCAAGTTCCCATCCTAAAGCCAATGTAATAACAGGAAGTAAAACTAGAGTAATACCGCGAAGAAATTTTGGCATAAAAAATATACTTAAAAGAAAAAAACAGTACCATGAGCTTATGCCAGATTCAAATAACAATCCAGCAAACAGGATAGGTGATATAAGAATTACTCGAGATATGAGTATTGGTGAAATAGTTGCACTTTTCCCGCCAGCAGAAAATATTCTTATAGAATATGGAATGCACTGCACATCTTGCAGTGTTGGTGCAATTGAGTCTTTAGAAGAAGGTTGTCAAATTCATGGATTTTCAGAAGAAGTAATAGAGGAAATATTGGATGATATAAATACTGAATTAATAGAGTCTCCTAATAAAAATCCAATTCTAACTCTTACCCTAGAGGCAGCAACTGCCCTGCGAGCAATAGCAAATGCAGAAAATATGGAAAAGGCTTACTTGCATGTAATTATAGGGTCGGATGGATGTTATTGTTTAGAATTTGCAACAAAGGAACCAGAGGACGGAATATGCTTTTCACGGGAAGAAGAAACTGGAATAGCCGTATGTGCATCTGGACTTGTTTTACAAAGAATTGGAGGGGCAACTATAGATTATAAAAATGATAATTTTAGTTTAGATCTTCCAGAAGAAAAATGCTGTGGGAATAAGGAGAGTGAAGGATGTGAATGCCAGTAAGGTATTAAATATTAAGTATTAGGTATAACAAACTTGCATGAATCAATACTTAATACTGGATACATAATACTTAATACTGATGCACTTCTTCTTCAGAAAAGAATCTAGGTATCTCTACCTCAGCAGATTCCAAGCTATCACTAGCATGTGCAATATTTCGCATTTTGCTATCAGATTCATCTTTACTTCCCCATTGTTCACGAATAGTCCCTTTATCTGCCTGCAAACAATCTGTAACTCCTAGCATTTCACGCATGCCATCTACTATTCCTTCTCCTTCTAGTACTAAGGCAATAACTGGAGTCTCTTGCATAAATGCTTCAACTTCTGGATAGAAAGGAAACTGCGCAATGTGTGCATAATGTTCTCTTAATATTTCAGATGATAATTTCATCATTTTAGATGCTACAATTTTGTAGTTTGTTTCTTCAAAGCGAGCAAGTACTTTGCCACATAGCATTTTAGATACGCAGTCTGGCTTTAAAAGGATAAGTGTTCTTTCCATGAGTATTTATTGATAGAAAAATAGTACAGAAAGTGTAACGCCTATCATCTAATACGTCATTTTTTATGTCTGATTTTTTAATTGATTTCATTGTCTTCATTGCCCAACTGCTTTTCTCTGATAGTACATCGCCTTACCTCCATCTCCTCCTTTATCAAATAATGATGAAAGAAAATCATAATCCATAGAAATAAAATCTTCACCTCCTCCAAGTTTAATAGCCATTTCAAACAGCTCTCCTGCTTCTAAATATTTTTCTTGATCTGTACGAATCATTGCAAGCAGATTAACTGGCTCAAAACGATTTGGTTCTTTTTCTCTAAGATTGTTAATTATAGACTCAGAAGATTTAAGATCCCCATTTACAAAAAATAGAGAAGCTTTAGCAAGCCTAAGTCTGAAATTTGAAAAATCTGGACTTTGACCCAATGCATAATCAATCTCTTTATTTAATTGATTTAGCAAAGACGAAGGAATCTGCAATATTCTTGTAGGGAATAACACAAGATTTGGCGTAATTACTTTATAAACAAACAGATTGTTATTTGAAGTATTATTACTATAAACAGCTGAGTAATCATCTATGTATACCAAATCCCAATTAGGCATAGTTTCAAATACAGAAATATATGGTAAATTTTCAAGCTCTTTATAATAATCAAATTGAATAACTGCATGAGTAAAATTATATTTCTTTTCTAGTTTTCTAAATATATTAAAATCACTTCCAGATGCGAATAAATCTTTTAGAAAAGAGTATCCATACTCAATATTTCTACCATCTACAAATACTTTCCTATTTGGATATCCCTTAAAAAGTAGATAACTACCCGCTTCATAATTATTAAACATATTGCCTTCAATATTTTCATTTTCTAAAAATTCATAAGATCCAGCTAGTGGCTCATATGCACCATATCCATCTCTTCCCAAGCGGATTGAATTAATAAATTTATCGCTATGTGCTGCGCAAAAAACAATCAAAAATATTATTGATAAATATAACGCACATGGCCATATACGTCTTTCCATTGATGAAAATATATCTTTAAATTTTTCGCTATAAGAAATCTGATACGAAGTAAGAAAAAGAGCAGTAATAACAAAGAATGGCTCATGTCTAATTGCCTGGAAAGAAAGAAACCCAAATATTAAAAGTAGAATTGATGAAAATATTATTGATCTCCTAACTAAGATTAGTGATCCCAAACCAAATATCCAACAAGGAATAATCCATTTTATATACATATTTAAGTCTCTGGGAGTCCACTCATGAATAAAATCAACAGTCTTATC
>DAOWDW010000033.1 GCA_030638845.1 Candidatus Peregrinibacteria bacterium
CATAATAAAATAGAAGATCCTTCTGAGGTAATTACCATAGGTAAAAAAGTAGAAGCACAGGTTATTAATATAGATATTGATGAAAGACGTATTGGGCTTTCTCTTAAGGCACTACAACCAATAGATGCAGCTACATTAGCTAAAATAAAGGCAGAACAAGAAGCAAAAGAAAATAAAAGTAAAGAAGAAGAGAAACCAAAGAAAAAGAAGACTAAGGAGTCTAAAGAAGCTGAGGAATCTAAAGAAAAAGAAGTAAAAAAGGAAGCTAAAAAAGAGGAAGAGACTAAGAAAGAAGAAAAAGATGATAAGAAAGAATCTGGATTTGTAGCTTCTAAATCTGGAAAGAAATACTACGCTTTAGATAGTGCTCAAGGACAAAAGATTAAAGATGAAAATAGAGTACTGTTTGCAACAGAGAAAGAGGCAGAAAAAGCTGGTTACAGTGCTTAAATTTAAATTAATTTAAAAAGCTTAGACTCTTGAAATATTCAAGAGATTTTTGCTTTTTTATAACATTAAACTTTCAGTGAAATTGACTTTTAGCCCAAAATAAGAGAGAATAGAGTTAGTGGCAGACACTGACACACCTGAAAAAGGCAAATCAATTGAAGGCGTAGCTGAGCAAAAAACTGCTTTCATAGTATCTCAACCTCATAAGTTAGAAGGTCTTTTAGACACAATTTCACTTATGGACAAAGTAAGTGAAAGAATTGGTGAAAGTAAGGCTGGAGACTTGGGTGGTGGAGGTGTAGCAACTGGAGGCACGCAAACAGATGATACTACGTCCGATAGAAAAAAGGCTCTCGCAAATTTGCCAGAACCAAAGGTTATGCAAAAAAAGTTAGAAAAACAAATATTGATAGAAATAAAGAAGTTAAATAAAGAAGTTAAATACTTAACAAGACTCTCCAAGGCTGGAAAAGCATATGACATGAACGAAACATACTCACGAATAAGACGCCTAAACGACTTACTACATGACCTTTTAAATGCATCATTTGATGTAATGAAAAGACTTTATGTACGCATATTTATAGATAAGCAAGACATATTATAAAGCTTACTACTTCTTTTTCTTTTTAGACTTAGCCTTCTTTTGCCCTGCTTTATATTTAGATTCTAGAAAATGAATAGTTGAATCTAATACCTGATCTACAACAGATAAAGGCTTAGTAACTGCATCTTCTAACTGAGCAGTAATTTCTTCTACTCGTTTAGTTATCTTCCTTACATTTACTACTGTAAAAAGTACGTGGTAAAGAATAATTAGAAGTACAACAAAAAAAGCAATTTCAAGTCCTAATAAAATATCGGAAGCAACAACCATATTAATCTGGGAAAAGGTATACTGAGGGTACAGTTCTTAAGTTAAGTGCGCAACATTCTACTTTTACCCCGTCGGCTTACATATATCTTTATTAAGACATATCAAAACACTCTTTCGCCAGACCACCCTCCTTCGCGCCTTTGGCGCTTCGGAAGGGCGAGAGATGTTGTTATTTTCTTTATTAAAATATATCAAAACACTCTTTCGCCAGACCATGGACCTTTGCGACATTTATATATCTATGGATACTGCAGACACATACCAACTTGTTCGCAATACGGATTGATAATGATTGAGAAAAAAGGAGTAATTATTGGAGGATTTCTAACATTAAAAAGATTGCTAACTTGTGTGCCTTGGAAAAAGCCAACGAAAAAAAAGATACTACATATGCTAAACAGCAAATAAATTTTTAAATAACTTTTTTTGCTATTTCTATTAATTCAACATTTGAAGGCTCTAGATTAAGCGCCTTCTCAATGTAGAATTTTGCAAATTCATTTTCATTTCTTTGAATATGAAGCAAAGAAATTCGTGCAAGGGCAAATACATTATCTGGATTTCTTTTAAGTGCCTTTGCATAGCTTTCTATTGCTGCAAAATATCTTTCTTGATGCTCGTACAATAAAGAAAGATTTATAAATGGAGTATCCGATACTTTGTCTAGCCTAGATGCTTTAATAAAAAACTGTTCAGCTAAATTAAATTGCTCTGCTCTTAAATATATAACTCCAATATTAAGATAAGCAGGTGCGTGAAGTGTATTAAGTTCTGTTGTTAAAATGAATAGTTGCAAAGCCTTTTCTAATTCTCCTTTTTTCATATAAGCAAGTCCCAAATGATATGCAGAATTTGGAGTCTGTCTTATAGACATTGCTTTGGAAAGTGAATCAACTGCCACTGCATAATCTTCATCCATTAATGCCTGAATTCCAACTTGTTGATGGGCTACATACGCATTTGGCACACGCTTAGCAACCTCTGAAAATAAAATATTATTATCTTCCCAAATCTTTACTTGTTTCCAAGAATAATAAGAACTCAATGAAATAATAATAAAAATAACAACTAGAAATGCATTCCTTATCTTTACAGTTTTATACAGATATTTTTGAATAAATCCTCCAAGGATTATAAGTATTCCAATTATTGGAAGATATGAATATCTATCTGATGCGTAATATATATCCACAAAATCATCTCCTTTGCGTATATTTACAATAAGGGGAAGTAAAAATAGAAGAAACCAGCAAAGCCCAAAAAGGAGTGATGAATTTTTTCTTCTAACTTTCCATGAAATTATGAAAAGAAGTGATATAAGTATTAAAGACCAAACAAATGCAATAATAATATTCGATTTATCTGATAATGGGTAAAGCAATGAAAGATTTATTGGCAAAAAGATTTTCTCCAACGCAAAAGTTATATTTCTAAACCCAATAAATACTGTCTCTATTAATGAAGAGGCACCAACAGTATTGCTTTTCCCAATAATTGCAATAATCAAAATAACAATACTTACAAGTGCATAAGGAATAATTCTTTTGAATACTGAAATATCTATTTTTTTCTTTAAATACCATTCAATACAAAGCAATACTAAAGGTAACAGAATAATAGAAGGCTTTGACAGTGTTCCTAGTACATAAAAAATAATACTTAAAATATAAAAACAGCGTTCTTCTTTGGGATGCAAATAAAATAGTATTGAAAGAAGCAGAAAGAATGCAGAAAGAACATCTTTGCGAGCACTTACCCAAGCAACAGATTCAACTTGAATAGGATGAACTAAAAACAAAATACCGAGTATAAATGAGCATATATACGAAAATTTAAATTTCCTAAGTAACAAAATAACAAGTAATCCATTTACTATATGTAGTAGCAAATTTGTAAAATGATATATCCACGGATTTAAGTCCCCCATCTCAAAATTTAATTGATAGCTAAGAAAAGTTATAGGTATATATAGCTCTGGATCGAAACTTGAAAAGGCTCCTGCAATATTTTTAAAAGAGATTCCATGACTTATTGTATTTTCTGTTACTAGGATTGGGTCATCTAAACTAATAAAAGAATAATTAGCTACTCCTCCAAATACAATAAATCCCAAAAGTATGAATGCAACACAAGGAAGTAATGAAATTCTCATTAAATTGACTATATTTTAAATGATTTACATCTACAAGAAATTATTATCAATAACTACGCTGCTGCCTCTTCTGGCTCTTTAAAAAGAGTTAACTTAGTATCTTTCCTTACCATTCCATAAAATCTATCAATATCTGGAAAGTTACTAAATTTTTCTGATTTTGGATCAGTTAAAGGAAATGCTTTATCTAATTCATCTTCTGAAAATTGTGAACACGAAGGAAAATGCTCTCTCATATTTGAAAAATTAATTAAATGCAAACTACTCCAATTTAAATTTTGTATAGGTAATAGATAAACCGAAAACTACCTATAAACAATAAGTGGCTTATAAAAGCCAAGAAACAAGAACGGGTGAAAGTAATAAAAAATACTGATTCTCTTTTCAGGTTTGTTTTTTCAATATAGAATAGGTATTAGTTATTTAAGATCTTTACATTGCGGGTATAGTACAATGGCTAGTACATTAGGTTTCCAACCTAATGATACGGGTTCGATTCCCGTTACCCGCTCCATTGACAAATTAAATATATATCTGTTTAATACTCCTATGGATTCAGGAGTAGAATGTAGTCAAACAAGTGAACAATCTTTAGCACAGGCAAAATTATTACGGTTTCTTGATGCTAACGAGGTTGCAACCCGTTATATGAATGAAGGTGAATATCGTGAGATGGTTCAATGTGGGATCAAAAGAGGAATGAATACAAGTATTCATAGTATGCGTGCCTATTTAAAAGATTTTCTATTGAATGGCCATGCAAGTACTCGTGACTGGATACTTGTATCAGGTAGAGATACTAGATGGGAAGATAAATTGGATCAGGATCTGCAATTTGCGAGAGTTTTTTTACAATGTGTACGTGAAAGCAGATGTGCTACAGAAAACATTAGAAGTAATACAAGAGAAGCATTTCTAATAAAATTATCTGAAGAATTACGTCTTGAAGTTGACCTCCTAGAACGTACTCTCCCTCATTCAAAAGCAGTAATAGATGATATCACTCAAAATTCTCGAGATTTCAATAGGGTAAAATTGCGCGAAATACTTAATCGTGGTTCTAGAAAGGTAGATACAGAAGGACATGTATATAATTCTCCATATCATGTTATGGCCATATTTAATATGGATGCAGTAGATTTAAAAACATCATGCCATGGATATGGCAATTGGAAATACACAAAAGATGATGCCAAACCAGAAGATCTTATAGCTTCATTTGCAATGCTTCCACAGAGAGATTTGTATGAGGATATGGTAAGACTATCTTCAAATGCTGGCGATTTATCTCACCCAGTTTTTGATAGTCATGGAACATTACGATATCCCAAATAAGCGAGGACGTAAAAACCCAAATACCTCTAATTCCTGTAATACTTGTTTTTTATAATGCTTTGCATCCCATCTTTCATCTCTATCACGTTTAATATAGAGATTATCTTCTATCCGCTTATATTTTATTGATTTCATGAAAGGCGTACCTTTATCTATATGCTCTATCAAATCTTGCAGAACCTCCATGTATATATTCTGTTCATTACTATTCTTTCCAAGATAACTTGTAAGTAACATATCCATACGTTCTCTTTCTGTAATACGAGAATCTGTCGTATCATGTAGCATTTTCCGCAGAAAAACATCTTGACAATGACGTTGAACTTTATTAAGCATAATAGACCATTATTCACTAATAATTCCTACATATCAATTTTCTTTTTTTGGACTACGAAGACTACCACAGCCAGTAAAGGATCCTAAATACTTGTTTTAAATGACAGATCCAGTTGATGTAACTCTCTCTTTCTGTCACTATCATCGACTTCATGCATATTTTATGCGTGAAGATCGTTCCTTTTACTGGAGGTTATGTAATGTCTCAACTTTCCCAGGCAATGACCAAGATTCGCAAGAAAGTGCGCGAGGTTGTCGGTCATGACAATGTCGACGAGAGCTTTTTCACCCACGATCGCGATACGAACCAGATCGTATCCAACAGCAAGATCGATGGCGTCCACTTCATATTTGATGTGGATGGCAACCTCATCAAGTCTCACCGTGACTAAACCATCACGGTAAAAGGAAATTCGATGGTAGCCGCCTTGCGGCTACCATCGTTACACATGTACTATTCTATTTATGAAAGTTAATACAAAGGAAATTGTACAACAAATTATTTCCAGCTATGACCATATTTTTGGAGATGGAACTGCATTAATTGACATTCAAACTGTACTATCTGCGCTTGAGCATAAACAGCCAATTCTTGATTTGTTAGAAGGCGGACGCTTTTCTTTCTCTACTATTTTTATACCTTTTCACGCTGGAACAATTACATCCAATGGTGTTCAGTTCCGTCAGTTAAACCTACCACCTTCTTGTTGTGAATTTATGGAAAATTGTGCAGTGATTGAATCACTGACCGATAAAGCACCAGCCTGGGAAATTGAACCTGATGAAAAGACGAGAAATGAATTACTACGGTCGCTACATAATTTTCTTGATCATTTTCCTTCCAAAGAAGATGTATTGTCGTGGAAGAAGTGAAAGTATAATACTTTAAACACTTATTCTTACACAGGGGCTAAAACATTATATTTGGTTGTCAAAAGTGCCCAGATAAATTTTTATTTATGTGTGAGAATAACTAATAACAGATAATTTCTTTTCTCCAGAAAAGAAATCGGTAAACCAGTAAAGGTAGAACTCGCTCATTACTTCGCTCGTTTCCACCTTGACTGGCGTGGTTAAAAGAAAATGTCCAAAAAAAAGAAAAATATTACCCGTGATACCACCATGCAAGCCCTTTGCCTATTCCAGCAACAAAAATTCCAAGAAAGAATAATATTCCAGCAATTGTAATCCATACACCTATGCTTAATATATTTTGAGCTATATTGCTAAATGAAAAAAAGAAAGATATCTAGCTACTTGGATTTTCGCCTCTTTACCTGATGTGAAACTACAGTCCCTCTCTTGCTTTCCCTATATTTATTCACTATTTCTTCTCTCTTGCTTCTACGAGCAGGGCTTGAGCATTTTTCTGAAACAAGTATGTGACTGATCGGCTTCTTGCCTATGGTGGCTATTAGCGAAAAGCATTATTTTGAATGGTTGTTTATTTTACCATATAAGTATACATCAAGCACGAAAATTTATCAATAAATCAAATAATTGGTTTTGACTAATATTCACTCAATAGATTAAGAATTTAATATGATTAAAATACCTATAACAATATAATACAATTATGAAAATTAATATTTGCACTGAGCAAAATGGAAACATTTACCCAGCACCATATAATGTTGTTAACTGTATTCCTGACAGATGCGTTTTTAACCAAGGCTTAGGAATAAATCATCCAATAGCTATATATAACATATCAACAAAACGTGTCATTGATTCATTTATTGCATTGAATGATCTAATATTAAGAGCCAGTGAAGAATCTAAAAAAATGGAAGATGATTTGATTAAGGCTGAAATTGAAATGATGGAAGCAATGATGGCTCATATTGATGATTGCTATAGTATCATGATGAGTCTACAGCCTTTTAATATAAGTATGAGGGATGAAAAATAAGAAATAAACAACGCTTTCCAAAGCAGTGGTTTGCTGAATACAAAAACCCTGTTTATAAAGAATTTGAAAGTAATATAGCAAGTTATAGGGACTCATTTTCAGACATAGTGATAGATATTAAACATAATGCTGGGAGACTTGGCTTTATTACTTGTAAGAATGAAAAAGAAAACCAAGTTGTTTATGGTTTTTTTCGTAGGGCACACTCTGGAATCAAGGTAAATATTGTGAATATTAGAGATAATCGAATCATGTTATTCTATGATGATCTTAGGTATCATCTACTGCATTTTTATATTGTTGGTGGATACCTCAAAGAGGCTATATTGAAATCTGTAAAGCATTTTCATAATCTAGAATTACCAATTAAAAAGAATATTCATAAGAATAATA
>DAOWDW010000083.1 GCA_030638845.1 Candidatus Peregrinibacteria bacterium
AGATCTTCCAAAACCTTCTATTGGTAATGTAGAAATACTTAGAGAACCAGTTGCACCATTTACTCTACAAAAAATTCTTATTAGTGCTGCAAAAAAGAATAAAGAAACTAATTGGATAGCAGTAAAAAATCTTGAGGCTGTAGTTAATAATATAAATATTCCAGATGATGTTAGGATTTTGTACCCTCCGTTCTTACTTTTAGATCCTGTTTCTCAAGAAAAATTTCTATCACAAGATTCCTTTACTTACGACGAAGCACTGCTTGCTGTAAAACTCCTTTGGTACAAACCTCATTCATCTGGTCAACTTACACTACATGGAGCAGAACAATCTGTATGGAGTGCAAAGATTGCATGCACAGATGATAGTGAGGCATATAAAAAACAATTTGATAATTTACCGTCTGTAATTCTTTTAGACCATAGGCAATTGCTTTCTTTTTTGGCAGACCCAGAACATACCGCACATGGTACTCTCTCCGAAAAATCACACATTATAATAGATGATGCATCTATGTTGGAAGACACGGCTACAAGAGCATATGGCTGGTACTGTGCAATAGATACATTGCGAGCAGGTGCAAAGGGAAATAACGAACTAACAGGATTTACAGATATATTAAGTCTTTGGATAGAACGCACAAGAAACTCTCAAGATATTCGATACTTAACTACTCCAGATCTAACTCACCCCGATGCAATTAGCTTGCGAGACAGAGCAGATGACTTATTATACCAAGACAATCTTTCATCATCTGTTAAACAGATTATTTCTCATGCTCTTTCCATTTTAAATCCAGATAATCTTGGTGGAAGAATTGCATTTATAGAACAAAGATTTAATGGATCTCTTATTCTTCAATCTGTTCCAGAATACTTAGGAGATTTTTTACAAAAAACTCTCTACGAAAAATTTTGTGTTAGCCTAGTTCTTCCCCAAGCAAAAAATACTCGACTTGCAGAAATTCTTCCAAAGAATGTAGTACAATCACCTAGGAATATTTCGTCTCAAAATTGTCCATTTAGTATAAATATTGATGAATCTAACTCTATAAAAGAAATATTTGAAAACCCTCCAGAAGGAAAAACAATTTTACTTGCAACAAGTAAGCGAAGTATAGACGAGGCGTTTATGCGTCATTCTATTCCTATGGAAAAAAGAGGCGTAACTCTTATTTGCCAAGGATTTAGTGGTGGAATAAATAGAACTCGTGCCGAGTTTTTAGAATCTGAAGGAATAGTAATTTGGATGCTTACACCATGGGCATATGAAGGAGTTTATTTACCAGAAAATTCTGCTGATAGGTTACTTTTTACAGGTCTTCCATTTGACCACCCTTCTCATGCCATTTTAAGCAAGCGGGCAGAGCATTTCCGTGACCCTTTTAATGAATATAGCTTGCCACGCATGCTAAGCCGTATTTTCCGCCTTCTAAGGACTTTCTCATTCCATTGTAAAAAAGGAGCTATTGCTCATTTCTTAGACCAGAGAATAAATACAAAGCGATACGGAAATGATGTTAAGGCGTACCTTAATGAAATTGTTTCTGTTACAGAAGAAGAAGTTAATGATGAAGAAAAGCAGATGAAGCTACTTTAATTTAGTATATTAGTGATTGGTATACTACTCTCCTTCCTCTGGCGGTTTACAAGTAACCCCGTTGTCCTCTCCCCAGTCAGAACACAAAGGTGGCTTTTCACACTGTGTTGCCTTTTCATTTGTATAAACTATATATCTCCAATTGTTATCATCATCTTCACACTGAACATTACATTCATGTGGATCTAACATATCTCCTTGATATGGATAATCTACAATTATTGGTTTACCCATACATTTTTCCCCATCTTTAGGAACACTTGAAGGTGAAATAACTGGAGAAAGTATGCGTTGTAAAGCAACAAATACTAATATGAACGCAAGAACAATTGCAGTCACTCTGCCAAGTGAAGATGAAGATTTTTTAGTCACTGGATTAAGTATATATTTAAATAATGATGTCAGCTAACGTTTTGGGAAGCCAAAGTTTTAAAGGTTCTGCCTTTGGAGATGGTATTGATTGAATCACACGAAATAAATCTTGAGTAGAAAAACAATCTGTCGCATATTTTTTCCCATCTGAAGCAGTTAATTTCAGTTGTACGATTTTTTCGTACACCTCACTTCCTTCGTTTTTCAACTTACTTTTTAAATCACTCCAATATCGTTTCGGAACTGTAGAATCAACTAAAATTGCCACAACATCTACAATCGAAAAATACCAAATTTCTTTTTCTTCATCAAAATAGCGACGAACTTGTTTTTCGTGGAAAAGTACGATTGAACTCTCTTTTTTTGTCATAATTACCTTTTGAAATAATAAACTGGTTTAATTGTAATGATTTTTTCTTAAATTTGAAAAATATTTCACCCATTCCTTCCCTTCCATACAGCAAAAATTGTTCTCCATAGAATCCAAAGGTCTAGAAAAATTGACCACTCTTCTATGTATCTTAAATCTAATTTCATTTCTTCTTTAAAAGACAAATTACTTCTACCAGAAACTTGAGCAAGTCCTGTAATACCTGGTTTTACTGCAAATACACGCCTTTGTGCTTGAGTATATTTATCTACTTCTTCTGGTAGATGTGGCCGTGGACCAACCAAAGACATTTGACCAAAAAATACATTTACTAGTTGTGGGAACTCGTCTAAATCCCATCTCCTTAATATTTTCCCAAAAGATGTAACACGCGGATCATCATCTATTTTAAATAGGGGACCATCTATTCTTTTATTTTTTCCTGATAATTTTTCTTTCTGTGCATCTGCATTTTTACGCATAGAACGAAATTTAATTACTGGAATACTTTTTACTCCTCTATCTCCTATTCTTCTAGATAAAAAGAAAACTGGTAATCCGCTTTCTATAAGAATTCCAATTGAAATAAGTAAAAATACAGGAGAAAGAATAATAAGTGCTACTAGGCTAAGTACTACATCAAAAACGCGCTTCCATACACGCCCCCATCCATCCAAAGGAGTTGGCTGAAAACGCATAAGAGGCGTAAGACCAAGGTGTTCTACAGATAATTGGTGAGGTACGTCTGCAAGGACTGGAGGAAGAAAAGCATATCCAATATGCTCAGATCTACAATAGTTTATTAATTCTTGTGTCGTATTACTTTCAGGGGATGCATCTGTTTGAACTATTAAATCTATGGATGATTTATTTAGTGATATAATATTTAAATCTTTTTTGTCTTCTATGTGACCTAAATATTTGTAGCGAATATCTTCAGTTAATACTAATTTAACTGCAACAGGTACCTTCTGTTTCCCAAGTGAAATAACCGTACGCACACCTACACCAAATCGAAGAAATGCTCTCTGAATAATAACTACACACGCACGCCCAATAAGAATAAAAAGGGTAATAAAGAATGTTGAATGAAGAAGTAAGATACGAGAATAAAATAACTGTTTCTTAAATAAAAAATACCAACCAATAATTATAACTAACCAAAGAAGGCCTGCGATAAGCAAACGCCCTACCTCATTCCATGCGCTTCTTGTGGTCCTTAATGCATATAGCCCAAGCACTGCAGCAATACATATGAATATTGCAATACTTGGAATAATAAACCCATCAAAATATTCTATTGGTGATGGAAGTGTTTGCGGTGGCTCTAGTAATTGTATTCTAGGAATTAAATCTATACTTTTTACGCGTAGCATGTAACTAAGTAACAATGCAGTTAGTACCCCCAGTGCATCTAAAGGAATGCGGAGAATGCCGAAAAATACTTCAGAGCGTTTCACGGAGAAAGTGTAGCAGTGAAGTCCTTCGACTGCACTCAGGATAAACAGTGACGCAGTAGAACAGTAAATTACAAATAAATGGAGCCACCTCGGGGATTCGGACCCCGGACCTACCGCTTACAAGGCGGTTGCTCTGACCAACTGAGCTAAGGTGGCTTATTACTTGATATGATTCTAAAAGACTAACAAATGATTGCCAAGTATTACCGAAAGAAGTTTTTGATAGATTTGAGTCCAAACTTTCGTAATTTGTGTGACAATGTAACACAAGAAAATGTTCTAATTTTTCTTCCGAAACCTTGAATACCCCAATAATAAAGAAGATAATAAGGCTCTGCTCCTTAGATGATCGCCCCCGTAGTAATGCGGTGGAGGAACGTCCGGACATCAATGGAATACTATGCGGGTAACACCCGTCCATACGTTATATATTCGGTAAAAGCGTATGAGGACTAGTGCCACAGAGACGAGCTCCGCACTTCTGCGGAGAGTGAAACGCCTCGGAGTACCGAGGTCCTTTAATCTCCTGCTTCAAGACCGAGGAGGGCTTGCCCCTCCGAAGCTCGGAGCGTAGCGGAGAGCGAAGGGGGGTAAACTCATGGTGATGCAAGGAGGATTTGGGAATTTGGGCTCACGAATTGATTCCGATTCGCTTAATTCCCCTCCGCATGACCCCGCAAGCAATTGCGGGGCTAGATAGATGATCATCCTTCGACAGAAACCGGCGTACAGAGGAGCAGATCAAAAAATGTAATGACGCAATATGTAGAGACGCAATATTTTGCGTCTCTACATGCGTCAACATTTTTTGAAATTTTAAGAAGGAATTACAACCTCAAATGTACTACCTTTATCTTTTCTGCTTTTAAATGATATTTCTCCTCCTAATACTTCTACAATCATCTTAGAAATATAAAGGCCAAGACCACTTCCTGTTGTATCTATATCCTTTGCATTATTCGCTCTAAACAAACGTTCAAATATTCGTTCTTGTTCCTTATCTGGTATTCCTATACCAGAATCATTAACAGAAATAATAATTTTATCTTTTTTCTTTTCTAGTTTTGCTTCAACTTTTCCACCTTCTTCTGTGTACTTAAACGCATTAGAAAATATATTTTGAATAATTATGTGTAACAGTACTGGATCTGTTGAAATAATTATCTTTTCCCGTGGAATATTATGCCTCCATTTTATAGATTTTTGCGCAGCAATTACCTCGCTCTCTTTGGAAATATCTATAAAGAATTTACATATATCAATATCCTGAACTTGTGCGGTAATACCTTTAGATTCCAATTTAGCTGTTTGTAATAGCGTACTTACAAGATCCGACATTCGCTGTCCTGCCTTTCCAATTTCACGAAGATACTCTATTTGAATTTCTGATTCTTTTGCCTCTGCCTCCAAAAGCTCTCTATACCAATTAATTACAGATAGAGGTGTTCTAAGTTGGTGAGATGCAAGGGATATAAATTCAGATTTCATTTCATCAACTTTGCGCTCTTCAGATACATCTCTAAATACTGCTACAGCGCCAATTATTGTTCCACCGTTTAAAATAGGTGTAACAGAAAAATCTACTGCAATGTTATCTCCCAATGTATCACGTAGGCTCCATGCTTTGTCATATGATTGTGAAATAGTTTTGTTGCTCTTAAGGCAAAGAGTAATTGGATGATTATCATCTGATACTCTTTCTTCATTTCTCAAAAGAGGTAACTCTGTAGTTGCTGGTAAACCAATTACAACATCTTCAGAAGTTTTTAATAGCTTCTCTGCAGCAGAATTTATACTTATAATGCCCCCTCCATCATCGCAAAGTACAACTCCGTGAATAATGGATTTTAGTATTGTTTTATTTCTTTCATACTGCTCCTGCAATTCTTTTGTCCTTTTACAAACTTGTTTCTCCATATACTTGTAGTTTCGTGATAATCGACCTACAAGGTCGAAAACTGTATCGTCTACCATTTCCAATTCATCTCCTGTGTTTACAGATTTTTCATACTTCCATTGATTTGGTCCAAGCCCTTCAAGACCTTTGCATATTCTTATTAATGGCTTTGAAAGCCTACTAGCAAGACTTACAGAAAGCATAGCGGACATGCCAAGGAGTACTAGACCTACAGCAAATAAGGCTATAGCCAACGTCTGAGCTCCTACCAGTGCCTCATCTACATCTACAGTTACTAGTAGACCCCATCCAATTCTTGGTAAATACCTGTAAGCAGCATATACATCTCTTCCTTGATAATTTTTAGCCATTGTAGCTCCTTCCTGCTTATTCAATGTTAAAGCAATAGGATCTTTATTCATTGTTCCTTCGCTCAAATCTCCATACTCAAAAATTAAACCATTTTCAGAAATATATTTGTGCTGAATAATAGAAATTAATTTTTTTTCTTCTCTTGCAATAATCACTTCTGCTGACTTACCAACTGCAACAACATTTGAAATAGAATTCAAAAAATCTTTTATATTAAATTCTGCAACAATATAGCCACTCAAATCTCCATTATTATTTATAATGGGCACTGCAACACTATGCCCTTGCCACCCCTGCTTAGAAATTACTGGATATATTCCACCAATTTTTATTTCAGAAATATCTCCTTTTAATGTCCCCTCGGAAGAAACTATTTTATTGTTGGATATAAATCCAACACCTGTAATAGAAATGCCTTCCTCCCTTGCATCCTGAATTATTTTTCTAAATATTTTAGATGAATATCCGCTATAAAAAGCGGACCTTACATCATCACGCTTAGACCACAATGAAGTTAATTCCCAGTCTCTTCTAAAGCGCATTTCTATTGCATCTTCTTTTGCAGCAGCTTCTGAAATTAGCTGGCTAATAGTTCTTTCTCGTAAATGTGCACGTGTAATAATTACTGAAACAATAACAAGTGCTACTATCCCCACAGATGTCAGAAAAAGAAAATTTAGCGCGAGCTTCTCTTTAACAGAGAGTCTCAATCTGCCTAATCGCCACTTATGAGGATTTTTATTCATATTTATGTATTTATCCTATATATTTTACCATATTTTCTATATTTTGGCTATTACCAATAGTAGAGGCGCAAAATTTTTGCGCCTCTACTATTTCTAAAATTAATTACCGAGTAACGCTAATATTTGCAGCATTTTCTGCACCTGGTGCAGACACTGTTACACGATTATTAGCATCTTGAACAATCCAATAATTTGTTCCAGAAGCAGTTCCTGCAACAACTGAACCTACTTGTGGATCTGCAGGAATTCCTACAACATATGACCCTGTAAGTGATCTTAGGTCAACTCCTTCATCATCAGTACATGCCGCTCCAATTACAGTACCCAAACAAATCTCCTGTGCAGTCCCTGTTGGAATAACACCTGGAAGAGTTCCATTGTTATCAATGGCATACTGATAAACAGCATTCAAAATAGTATTTACGTCACTTCGGCGCTGTGCGTCTCTAGCATCACCCAATTGTTTTGTTGGGTTAATAGCAACAATTACAATAGCTGCTAAAATTGCAATAATACCTATAACAAGCAGGAGCTCAATAAGAGTGAATCCTGCCCTTTTTAGGCTTGGAGAAAGTTTTTTCATATTTGAAAAAGGGAAAGAAAGATTAAAAAAATTTTGATGTCCATATTTACAAAATGGACAGACTTAAATGAACGTTATCTTATTAGCTTAATATATACACTTGATTGAAAAAATATATTGTTTATTTTAGCTATTAACAAAAGTAGAGGCGCAAAATTTTGCGCCTCTACTATTTCTAAAATTAATTACCGAGTAACACTAATATTTGCAGCATTTTCACCACCTGGTGCAGATACAGTTACACGATTATTGGCATCTTGAACAATCCAATAATTTGTACCCGTGTTAGTAGCTGATTGTGGATCTACAGGAATACCTACAACGTAAGAACCAGTTAATGCTCTAAGGTCAACGCCTTCATCTCCTGTACATGTTGTTCCACCAATAGAATCCTGACAAATTTCTTTTGCAGTTGTTGTTGGAATAGCACCTGGAAGAGTTCCATTGTTATCAATGGCATACTGATAAACAGCATTCAAAATAGTATTTACGTCACTTCGGCGCTGTGCGTCTCTAGCATCACCCAATTGTTTTGTTGGGTTAAT
>DAOWDW010000019.1 GCA_030638845.1 Candidatus Peregrinibacteria bacterium
ATAATGATTCGCATGAAACAAATTCTTTCATCCACCATCGTTATGCGAAACCTTCAGATTTATGCACTTGGAATTGTAGCTGTAGTTAGTGCATTTTCGTTTGGAATTCATTCTGCTGGTGAAGTACGACCTGCCGCCCTTATAGAAGCGGGGAGTGTTCAATTAGCTGGTGATATGAATCAAAACGGAAAAGTGGATATTCAAGATGCAATAATCATCTTGGAAATCACACAAGGTTATAGAGATGCATCCGCTACTCAGTTGCACGCCGACCCAAATGGCGATAGGCAACTAACTGTAGATGATGCACTTCGAATTCTTGCAACACTTTCTCTTTAGGAATTTTTATTAAACAAAAATAAACCATGTTTATTAAACGCCAAATCATATGGCAAACTCTCCTATATATAACTCTTGCTTTTACTGCAATAATTGCTATTCACCATGCGGCTTTAGCCGCAAGTGAAGACGTAAGCATAGTTGTAAGACCGCATTGTGAAATAAGTGAATCTGGTAGTGGAAATACGCTACCATCAATTTATGAAGAATATGGATATGTATCTCTTTATAATGATGATTGTGTTGATTTCTTTGTAGAAGATCCACAAACACTAAAAACTGCTGAACTTAAAATAGGAGATGAAATAGATATGGATATTGTTATACGTAACCCAAGCAAACAACCATTGTCTCATGGACGAACTTGGCTTTCATATGATCCAACTGTACTTGAAGGAATTTCTATGGATATTTCACGAGAATATGAAAATGTAACTCCAGGAGAATCTGATTTTGACACTCGAAATGGGTACGTAATGATAGAAGCAAGTACAGAAACTCCAATATCCGATGAAAATATTGTATTTGCAAGAATTAAATTTAAAGTAAATTCTATACCTCCAACAGGTACACCTATTAGTTTTTATGATCCTCAAAATGGCGGACACACCGCTGTTTCTACACTAGAAGAAACAGAATATATATATGTACTATCTGAGCCTCCTGGAAGTTTACATGTTACTTTTAGCTCAGAAGTTGAAAATAATTCTTCTGAAGAAAATGAAAGTAGCAGTGAAGATAGCAACGTTGAAAGTAGTGAAAATAGTAGCGATGAAAACTTTGACAGCCTTTTTGATTCATCCTCCGAAGACAGCGGTGGAACTAGTAGTGCAAATACTTTAGAAGAAAACCAAGAATCTTCTAGTTATTCTTCATCAGAAGATAATACTGCCTCAGATATTGAAGAAGAAATTAGACCTCCGAATCTAAATAAGACTGCATTTTCTCTTATCCAAATTAGAAATGTACGTGCTACAACAGAAGGTAGTTCTTTATATATAGGATGGGATTCACTAAAGCACTCATCTCTTAAAGCCTACAACATTTATTACGGAACAACATCTGGAAGATACATACAAAGAAAAACAATTTCAGAAAAAATGGATAGCTTAATACTTCGCTCTCTTCCAATTGGAACAGCATATTTTGTTGCCATCCGCGCAGTTGCAGATAATGATGAAGAAAGCGCATTTAGTCAGGAAGTTTCTGTAAAAATTGGAGATCCTTCAACAGCTACTTCGCCTCTTATTCCTGGCTCTACAGATATTGGACCCGAAGGAGTAAACCCACTTGAAGGTAGTGTTATTTATTCAGAAGTCCCAGGCGAAACTGGAATTCCATCAATTTTGTCATTCACACTTATTATAGCAGCAATTGCCGGAACACTAATTGCAGTACGAAGACAAAGCTCACTATATATTTCGCAACCAAATATAAATGACGAATAATCTGCCAGAAAATTGGGATCATACAGAAGGCGATGAAGTCGTTCCTATAAGAACAGTAAAACCAAATATTGAAAATATAACTAAAGCAAAAAAAATATCACGAAAACCTGCAGCAGTAGTAGGAGTTACTATAGCAATAATCGCTGGATTCTCATTTTTTAGTGGATTAGATTCTCTTAGAGGACAGCTAGATACCGAAGAAGCATCAAACTCGAGAGAAAATATTCTTATTTCTGAAGCAGGCATAGAACCAAGTACTGTATATGCAAAACCAGGAGAAACTCTTACATGGGAAAACAGACAAGAAATCCCACATTACTTAGTATCTGAAACACTATGCGATGTATCTGGAGAATGCATGAGTACTACTACTATGTTTCCGTTATCTGAAGGAACATATGATATACCTGAAAATATTCAACCTGGAGAATACACATACTATTCTCCAACAGATGCAACACTTACAGGAATAATTTTAATAGAAGATGAATTTGGGAATGTACCCTCTCCTCAGACTAGTGAAAGCCCTCCAATGTTAAGCTCTAGTTCATCATCTGAAGCACCTCGTGTTGATGACTTGCCACCATCACGCCTTTCTATTCAAGAAAGCTCAACTAGTAGCAGTAGTAGTACAGAAGTAACAAGTTCTTCAAGTATAGAAAGCAAAGAAGCAAATCCTCTTTTAGAATCTATAAGAAAACAGCTAGAACAAGACCAAAAAGGTAAAACAGTTATACGTACAAACATAAATACAGGTATGCCTCAAGCTCTTCCAAATAGCGACATTCCTGGAGTTCCACATAATCCTTATGCAACTGGAATTAATCAAAATACTATTCCAGAATCAAATCGGCCTCAAGGTAATTTATTAGGAAATACAGTACAAAAACCATTATCTCAACCAGGCACAGGAACTGGAACATGGATTGTTGGAATATTTATACTACTTAGTATATTTATACTAAGTGCCTTCATTGGAAAAAAAGAGGTATTGTATAAATAATTTATACAATGATTTTCATACGATTTAACAAGAAGTGCTGTAATAAAAGAAAGACTTATTCATGGTCCAATAGAAATATTAAGTGTAGGTGTTCTTGGTGCAACTATCGCCTATAGCATTGGTGTTCTTCTAAAGGGAATTGTTGGAATAGTTCTATAAAATATTTAATAATTTATAGGAATACATGTACTAGGATCTCCAAAACACTGCCATCTATTTTCTATTATACAATTATAAGAACATCCATCTGATGAAATTTTATTACCGTCATCACATAATTCTCCATTATCTATTTCCACAATACCATTTCCGCAAACATTAATTCTATTTTCCATACATCTTCCATTTTCACAACCAAACTCACATGGGACTTCTGTATATTTAATTATATTAGATTCTCCACAATAAAATTCTTTAAGGAAGTAACTATCATTACATGTATCTATCTGATCATATCTATAACCTTCTCTGCTATAACCCAAAGTTACGCCAAAAAGAAATGGATTTATTCCGTTTGTATAAGGACTTACTGAGTCTGTATCTGTACAGGCAATTTGTGAAGAATAGCTAGAGTTTGAAGAGGCAGGAGAAGAACTGGAACTTGAAGTAGGATCAGAAAAATTTGACTCATATAAACATTTACCATCACTACATCCAAACTCACAAGTAATATACTCACTATCAACTAAATTATTAATTCCACATGTATATTCTCTTAAAAATGCCATATTCATGCATTCATCTCCAAATTTAAGTTTTCTACCATCTGGAATATATCCAAATACATATCCTTTTTTATTTGGATTTCTGCCATTTATAAAATCAGAATTAGCATCTGTATCGGTACATTCTTCTTCTGAAGAGATTGATGATGATGAAATTGAACTAGAGGATAATGATGATGAAGATAATGAACGCCTTAAAGATGAGGATTCAGAAGAAATATTTTCTATATTGCAAGCTCCACTTTCACAAGAAATTGGACAATTAATAACTGTTCTTTGCAAAAATCCATTTTCATTACAATGGTACTCATAAAGTTGATTTTTACTTATACACTCGTCTGTAAACTTATTGCTTCCTTCTGGCATAAGATGATTTACTGCAATGCCTTTCTTTTGTTGATTCATTCCCGTTGGATAATTTACTGTCTGGTCTGAATCGCTGCACATTGTTGAAAGATTATAAGTGCTGTTGTTTGAATCTTGTAAAAAAGAGGAAAAAGAAGAGGGGAAATATATACTTGAAGAAGAAGACTTACTACTGGCTGCTCCATGAAGTATATTTATATCTTTAACCTGTGGATCTGGAATGCTTGCAATATTTTCTGGCTTATAGTCAAATGGTGTTTTTACAATTACCGAATAAGAATTTTTAATAAGCATTTGATATATAGCCCAAGCAATTTCATAACGAGTCATGAAAAGAGATGGATATAAATTTTCTTCGTCATAAAGAAAGAGATTGTATTCTTCTGCAGAACCTACATATCTACTAAACCATTGATCTACACCTACATCTTCGTAATGATAAAGATTGAAATCCGTTAAACTAAACGCTTTGCTAATCATTTTTAAAAATTCTACTCTATTAATTTTTTTCTCTGGACCAAATTTTCCATCTGGATAACCTTCCATAAGTCCTAAATTTACAGCATTCATTGCATAAGGTTCGTACCAAGATCCTTCTGCAATATCTGGGAAGATACCATTATTTTTTAAGTTTTGGAGGTTATA
>DAOWDW010000037.1 GCA_030638845.1 Candidatus Peregrinibacteria bacterium
ACAAGGAATGAAGCATTATCTAAAGAAATACATACACAAGAAAAAAATGCATCACATATATCTTCATGGACAATATTTAGATTACTTCACTACCCAATTATTTACTTTATATGTAGACCTTTATATGGAATTAAAATTGGTAAAATACTCCTATGGATAGCAGGAAAAATTAAATTACTAGTTCCATATGTTACGAAAGAAGAAAGAAATGGAAAATGTCACCATATCTTCATAAATTACCAAATGCATGCGCAGCACTTGCATATTTACAATTAAAGAATATTGAAAAAATAAATAATCATCGCAGAAAACTTACTGCATATTATCTTTCTGCCGCAAAGAAAAATGGATGGTCTTATCCAAAAAATATAAATGAAAACATGACAGTTTTAAAATTTCCAATATTCACTGAAAAGTCTAATAAAATAAGAAAGGACTTAAAAAGGCATAATATTTATTTAGAAGACGGTTGGACAAGTGCTGTTATATGTCCAAAAACAACAAATAATGATGCATTAGGGTACTGCAAGGGTACATGCCCAGAGGCAGAGAAAGTTGCAAAAAATATACTTACACTTCCAACACATCCAACAATGACAATGAAGCAAGCAAAAACATTAATAAAGCATATTAATAAATACATAACATAGGTAAATAGGAATATAGGCAGGTAGGTCAGTATTATATTCCCTACTTACCACAAACCTACTCGCCTACTCGCCTACTTGTCGTTATCATATCTCCGATGATCATTTCAGAATGTAAAAATCAAGAGGCATGGGACAATTTTCTTAAGAGCAGAAGATTTCGTCCATTCTTGCAAAGTTGGGCAATGGGAGAAGTCTATAAAGATGTTGGGCAACAGCCCATACGATTATCCATTGAAGATAATAAAAAAATAGTTGGAATATGCCAATGCATTTTTGTTCCTGCGAGGAGAGGGAAACATCTTACTATTTCATATGGACCAGTTTTCAATGAAAACCTTCAAGATAAAGAAAAAGAAAATGCATTATTACTACTTGAAGAAAAACTTAGAAAAGTAGGAAAAGAAGAAAAATGTAGCTTTATAAGAATAAGTCCATTCATCCCTAATTCATCTAATCAAAAATTCTCCAATATTGAAAAGCCATCTCCTCTTCATCTTATTGCGGAACATATTTGGTATCTACCACTTAAAGAAAATGATGTATGGGATGTATTAAATAAAATAGATACTGAATCAAATTTAATATCAACTGATGAAATACTTAAAAACATGAGAAAAAATCACAGAAACCTAATTCGAAGAGCAAGAAAAGAAGGAGTGGAAATTATGGCTTCTTTGAACCCAATGGAAGATATTAAATACTTTCATTCATACAATAAAGAAACAAGAAAGCTACAGAAATGTACTCCTTATACGAAAAAATTCTTCGACTCTCAAGTAAGTCACTTTTCATCTCGTAATGAATGCACACTCTATCTTGCAAAATATAATAATGAGGTAATTGCTTCTTCTATTCACATGCATGTATTTGGAGAAACAAGTTATCATCATGGAGCAAGCACAAGTAAATATTCAAAAATACCAGCTAGTTACCTACTGCAATTTACAGCAATAGAAGATGCATTAAAGAGAGAAGATGATGTATACAGCTTCTGGGGAATTGCCCCTGAAGAATCAAAAAATCATCCTTTTAAAGGTGTTACAACATTTAAAAAAGGGTTTGGAGGTAAGCTACTAAAACTTAAACACTGCATAGATATTCCAATAAAACCTTCATATAAAATTACTAGAACATTTGAATATATTAGAAAATGGAAAAGAGGATTTTAATCAAAAATTAATATTGCATGAGAATTATTATAATCATGAACAATAATGCAAAGGCATGTAGGTAAATAGGTTTGTAGGCAGGTAGACATTTTTCTACAAACCTACTCACCTACCACCCTACTTGCCTATCAATAAATCTAGCATTGCGACATCAACCGTGTATACTCCTCCCATGTCAGAAAAGAAACTCTCCGCCGAAATAGATGAGAAAATGGATATTATAATTGATTATCTCCATCGCATAGATAGACGTGATCGTATAAGGACAATTGGAGCATTCTTTCGTGGGATGTTTGGGCTAATACCCATTCTTATTATGATATGGAGTGTGTGGTACTTCGTAGAACATGGAGATGATATGCTACAAAAAATTACAGGAATGGCTGCCCAGCAAGCTGCATCTATAACACAACAAGGTGGTACAGAATTTCTTGAGAAATTTAAACTAATGTTTCCAGAAGGAACTCAGTAAATAATAAATTATTCTTCTAAATCTTCTGCACCAAGCGCAATAGTAATAACATCTTCTGCCGTCATGGTAGGAAGTATGCTAAAACTTGGCATTTGTAAGAGATAATCTCTTTTAAATATGCGCTCGTTTTCTGCACCTATACCAAATAAATACCCTGCATCAGATGCAAGTGTTTGCACTCTATCATTAACCCCTCCTAAAGGATAAAGAACTGCATTAACGGGTCTAGAAGTTGCTTCTTCAAGTAATTGCCTGCTCTGCTTTAACTCTAATTCTCCCTGAGAATTTGTTAAAGAACGCAAGTCATCTCCAGTATGTAAAGCAGATTGAATATCATTCCCATTTGCAAGAAGTGTTAAAATCATTTTTTCAGATATTCCATCTATTCCCAGTAAATTCGTTTGAAGGAAAAATGTTGCGTCTGTATTACTTGCATGAAGTATATCTGAAACACTCTTAATAGAATCTGCATCTACACCAGAAATACATAAAATAATAGAATTAGGATCTACCCTTACATCTCTCTCTTGTTGCTTTAGTAATATATCTGAAAAATCCGCGAATGTAAGTATGCGCACTCCACTTTCTTTAAGTTTTGCAATGTGCTGTACCAATACATCTTCTATATTCTCTCTTTCCATATTGTAATGAAGAACTGGCAATGTATAAGTACGCTGTTGTACAAGAAAATTTGGAGTAAAGGACTTTAAATATTGAACAGCAACATATCCTTCTTTGCCTTCGAAAGTTATTCTTGCCCAAACATCATCCATAGAAAGTGGTTTTACAATTGCCTGACTAGGTAACTCGCCTAATTTTTCACTATCTGCATCTGGCTGAGAACGAACATTTAAAAAACCAAAATTAACAAAATATTGCCCAGCAAATTTTTCTTTCTCTGCAGATAACTCTTCTCCAGAAGTTGCCTTAGCAATATACCTAGAAGATACAAATCCCTCGCTTCCATTTGGCAAAAGAATTTTTGCCCATGCAGCATTTGGAAATGCTAATAGCTCCATTCTATCACCCCTTTTTAAACGATCTACCAGAGAAGAAGTAACACTAGCACTACTCCTAATATTAACAAATTCATTAGTTACCCTATAAATATCTCCTCCATCCGAAGCACCTCCTCGAATAGCTCTATATGTATCTATATTAGATAAATCAAGAACAGGAAGACTGCTTAAATTTGTATCAGAACCCTCATCTGATACCAAATGTGGCTGGATAGAAGATCCACTCCCACCTTCCATAACAAGCTCACGAAAACGTGCAACATCCTGTTCTGTAAATGCAAACTCATCTGCCGTACCTTCTTCTGGTGGAGGAGAACCACATCCAGCAAATAAAATTCCAAAACATGCGACTAAAAGAAATGCAACAACAGAAGAACCATTTGCACTTCTTGCCGAGTGACGCCTGCGAACAGTTGCAGTACGTGGATAGGAGTATGAACTAGACATAATAAAAAGGGGAATTACATTCGGTTAGGTATCCGAAGAGTAAGAATATTTGCACCTGTTTTTATTACAGATGCTGTAAGTGCAGTAAGAGAAATTCGCAAAGAACGAAGTGGCTCATCTGCTTTTACTATTGGTAAATCGTTATAAAAAGTGTTGTAGTCTTGGCAAAGACTAAAAAGATAATTTGTAAGTAAATGTGGCATATGTGCATTACATGAATCCGAAAGTGAATTTGAAAACTTAAGTAATGTCTTAATAAGATTTCGTTCATTTTCTTCAAGAAAATCTATATTCAATGGAAAAGTTATTTTCTCACTTGCATCTGCTTTACGTAATACAGAACAAGCACGCGCATGTGTGTACTGAATATAAGGTGCACTATTTCCTTCAAAGCTTAAAAATTTATCCCAATCAAAAACCATATCCATTTTTCTATTTTTGGTAAGTACTCCATAAACAACAGATCCTACTCCCATCATTTCTGCTAGATCTTTTGGATTGTCTGACTGAATAGAATCACCATGTTCCTTTATAATTTTTTCTGCCCTATTAACTGCTTCGTCCAATACTTCTTCAAGCTTAAGAATATTTCCCTTTCTTGTACTCATACTCTTATCCGCAAATTTCATTCGGCCAAAAATTAGATGTTCTAGATGTGGCAAATCCCACCCAAGCATTTTTACAGTTTCAAATAGTTGTTGAAAATGTAATTGCTGAGCCCTATCGACAACATAATATATTCCCTTAGGATGCCACCTTTCAGTTCTATATTGAATTTGTGCAAGATCTCGCGTTAAGTAGATAGTCGCACTATCCCCCTTTTGTACTACAGCTGTTGGAATATTTAACTCTTCTGAAAATTCAACAACAACCGCTCCTTCTTTTCCTTCCATAAATACTCCTTTTTCTTTCCCCTCTTCCAATATTGGTCCCATGGCATCTCTATACATTGCTTCGCCGTGCTGATGTTCTATTGTAACATTTAAACGATCATATAGTTTTAGTATTGCTTTCATAGAAACATCTACTGTATCTTTCCAAAATTCAAATATTTTTTTATCCCCTTCTTCAAGCTTTCTAAAGTACTCACGAGCTTTCTCATTTAAAGACTCATCTTTCTCAGCTTCTTCGTGAAATTTAACATATAAAGCAAGTAATTCATCAATAGAAGAATCTTTAACAGATTTATTACTCCATCTATCTAGAGCAACAGCTAATTTACCAAACTGAGTTCCCCAATCTCCTAAATGATTTACCTTCTTACATTCATAACCTAAATGCTCATAGGTATTTGCAATTGCCTGACCTATAACAGTTGAAAGAATATGGTGAATACCAAGTGGTTTTGCAATATTTGGCTGCGAGTATTCAACTATTACTGGTGGATCTTTTCTTTTTTTCTGAGGAGAACAATATTTTTTTGCTTCATTAAGAGAAGAAAGCAATACTCTAGGCTTTAGCCATACATTAACAAATCCTGGGGCAGCTACTTCACACTTTTCAATAATCTCTTCTTCTTTAAGTGCATTACACATATCTTCTGCAACCTCCATTGGAAGCTTATTTACCATCTTGGAAAGTTTTAATGGTGATGGAGTAGAGAAATCTCCATGTGAATTTTCACGTGAAAATTGCCATTCAACTTCGAAAGACTCAACATTAAAATCACTTTTAATAAGAAAATTAATAGGCGCCGAAAGTTGTGAAAAAATATCCATATGAACAAAACTTCTACTCAAATTATGTCGCAAATGTACCACGAAAACTCTCCATTGCCACATGAAAACAAAATTTGATCTTGCTCAAAAATTATTCTCATTGTTTGAACACAAATTGTGTGCACAAACGTCCACCTATTTTTAGGGTCACAAATATTGTTCATATATATAAAAATCTCTTTTAAAATATAATTAATTTGATCAATAAAAACTATATATTTGATCACTGTTTTAAATAAATATTTGAGTAATTATTTCTATTCAATTTCTTCATATATCACAATAAAACAATAT
>DAOWDW010000052.1 GCA_030638845.1 Candidatus Peregrinibacteria bacterium
CTAACAACTTGCCTTGTAGAAGGAACAGATGGAAGACTTATGAGTAAGACATATGACAATTGTGTTTATATAGATGATAATGCGCAGACAATGTTTGGAAAAACTATGTCTCTAAAAGATGATTTAATGGGCAACTGGTATGAGAATTTTACAAATATTCCAATGGAAGAGGTGAAAATGCTGCTCAAAGGAAATCCTAGAGACGCTAAAGTGAGACTTGCTAAAGAAATAGTTTCACAGTTCCACGGAGAAAAAGAGGCAGAAAAAGCAGCAAATGAATTTAATACAGTATTTAGAGAAGGAGGAGTTCCAGATGAAATGTCAGAAGTTAAAGCTAAGAAAGGGGATTTGCTACTAGACATACTTGCATCAAGTAAAACAATAGAATCTAAATCAGACGGCAGAAGATTAATTAAACAAGGAGGAATAAAAGTAAATGACAAACCAGTTACAGACGTAAAAGCAAAAGTAGAGGAGGGTCTAACGCCAGAAGCCTTAGCAAAGGGGGTAATAGTTAAAGTAGGAAAAAAGAAGTTTTTGAAAATTAATCTTAAATAATATGAAAAGATTGATAATTGCAGTATTAATTTTCCTCTGCATTCTTCCATTTACTCCATACATAAAAAAATACTATTGGAGTAAAACAGATATGCAGAAGAATTCTATAACACGTCTTGAAGATAGAAGATTCGATGAAATAAAAACTCAAACAGGAACAGTAACCGGAATGCCAAATGGCAAAAATATTATTATTAAAATGAATAATGGGAAATACGCAGAAATTCCACTATTAGGAATTAAATTATTCAATGGTGAATGTGAAAGCAAAATAGCTAGAGAAAAACTTATTTCACTTGTAAAAAATTCTGTAGTTAGTATAGAAAGTGATGAAAACGGCTCCTGTTGCATTATACGCAAAGAGAAGCAAGACATAGGTGCATGGATGCTATGGAATGGATTTGCTCGCGCAGATAACAATTTACAATTCAGTAAATTAAATGAATATATTTCCCATGAAAAGCATTCAAAGAATGCAAAGAGGGGACTGTGGGGAGAAGAATGCAAGAACTAGCTTTCATCAGCAATTGCCACTTCATTATCAAGAAACTAAATAATAATTTAAACTATAAAACTACAAGATTAGCTCTTTTCTTTTTTGGTGATTTTGGATCTTTTATGACTACACCTAAAGCACTTCTAGCCTCTCTTAATAAAGAAGAAGGATCTAAACGGCCATCAGTAACATTGGCTGACCTAGGATCATCAGTTCCCTCAATGCGTTTTTCTACTTCGGTATTATTCATATAAAATATAGGAAGAAAATAAGAAGTTAACAACACTTTAAAGTACAACTCTCAACATACAATTGTATAGTCAAGATAAGCTTAGACTGACTTATTATTTAGCTTAAATAAGGGAAAGAATGAAGCATGGAGATGTAGATTAATTGTTTATGTTTAATTCAGATTCTACAGATAAGCGAATTATTGTTATCTCATTAACAGTTGCACCTGCATTAAGTGCATTAATACGATCTAAAGCATTTATACTATTTTTATAATTATACATTCTCTCTAAAACAGGTAATAATTCTGCTATAAAATTACGATTTTTTATACATTTTCCAACATATAATTTATCTAGAAGGTACTGACGATAATTTTGTTCTAGAATTCCTAATGCAAGTTCAATTTCCTGCCTTTCGGCATCACTTTCTTGAAAATAAACTTCGGAAATAGTTGAGTCACTCAAAATATAGAATAGAAATTCTTTTATATATTGTAACATATTTTAAATAATGATACAGATCCACAATACTTTGAGGATTATATGGCTAAATATATGCTTGAAGCTATTTTTTACTTAATTTTTACAGTATATATTGTAACAATACTTTAAAATTAAACACTTTATCTTTATTCTAAAAACATGCTTGAACTAATTAGTGGATTACACACGCCTAATTTTGATACTAGGGAAGAAAAAATAGATTATCTACAAACAGAAGTCTTTAGAAAAGATAAACATGCAAGAGATGCCGTAATTCCGTTAATGAATGGTGGAATGAGTGTTGATATTACAGGAACAAGATTTGTTGAAGCAATGGCTGCAGAAAATTTAATTGGAGTTTATGGAGCTTCACTTCCAGGATGGCGAGATATTCAAGAATTTGAGAAAGGGCTATCTATTTCCGAACGTAAAGAATTAACACGCCAAGCAAACAAAAAAGCAATTGAATCCGCTTCATCTTTTTTTCGAGAGAGATGTAATAATGCAATAGTCGGAGCAAACCTACTTAGAATTCTTAAAGACTATGAAGGAACACGTGAAGATCTTATAAAAAGTGGTCAGTTTGATATTCTTTTTGTTGGAGCAGGGCTTCCAGATGATCTTCCAGAACGAATGGCACAAGATGATTGTAAAAATATGTTTTATGTTCCTATTGTTTCATCTGCCACTGTCGCAAAATTTATTCGTCGTAAAAAGCGAGAACTTGGAAAAGCAGGAAAGAAATATCGTCAACCAGATGCTATTTATTTAGAACTTCCAAATGAAGCTGGAGGACATTTAGGTGCAAAAAATATTGAACAAGCACAAGATGATTCACTATGGGATCCTGTAAAAATTTGTGACGAGATTTGGAAAGTATTTCCAAATACGCCAATTATTATTGCAGGCGGTATTGGATACAAAGATCAAATAATTCATGCATATGATATTGCCAATGGAGCATCTATGGGAACACGCTTTCTTCTAACACAAGAATCTGGAATGCCAAATAATATTATTGAGGAAAAATACTTAAATAAAAATATTCCTGTTGTTGTAGATGAAATGAGTTCAACAGGATATGCATCACGAAGATTGGATATACCTGTCACAGAAAGAACAGAAGCAAGTATCCGGGAGGCTATTCGCAATTGTGTTTCTTGTGTATGTGGAAACAAAAATGAATGTAAATACTTATTACAAGCAAATAAAATTGATCCTGATTATCCGAATTATTGTATTAGGAGAGAACTTATAAAAACCCGCAATGGCATTGCTACTGTATGTTTTACAGGACGTCAGATTGAAAAATTTCGATATAATAAATTGTACAGAGGGAAAAATGGAGAATTGTATGTTCCAACTGTAAAAGAAACAATCGAATTTCTCTTATCTAACAATTCAGTTGATAGCAAATAGAAACAAACTTATGAATTTTTCTTATCTGCACATATCACTATATCTATATCTCCTTTAGCATAAGCCTTAAGAAGCATTCGTGTAACATCAGATAAAGAAAGCTCATCTCTTTTACTTTGGCGCTCTGCCGCCATTTTAATACGAGGAGAAATACGAACGGACAAATTTACATCTGCTTCTGGCATAATAAAATAGGGAAATTATGTGTTACATTGTAACACAAGAAAATTCTATCTCAAGTTTTGTGTTACATTGTAATACAAATAACTTTAGGGGATTTCAACTTTTAAGTGCAACACATGAAATATAAGTCATAAAATTAGGAATAGCATTCATTTCATGACATTATAAAATAATGAACTCTGTAACATTACTTCCAGCTAAAAAGAAAAAAACTTCACCTGCTGTTTATACATTAAAGCAAAAAGAATTAAAACTTTCACCATGTCAGCAAAAGGCTCTAAGCATTTTAGAAGGGGAAGAAAACGTATTTCTTACTGGAGAAGCAGGAACAGGTAAAAGCTACTTGTTAAACAAATTTCTAAATGGAAAAAGTATTAAAAGATATCCAATAGTTGCGAGCACAGGTTCTGCAGCTATATTAGTAGGAGGAAGAACATTCCACAGTTTCTTTGGACTTGGTATTTTAGAAGGAGGAGCAGAAAACACTATTGTTAGAGCAGTTAAGAACAAAAAGCTAATGCAAAGGCTATTTAACGCAGACTGCGTTGTTATAGACGAAGTATCTATGCTTTCTGGAACAGTTTTAGAAACTGCAGAGCGTATAGCGCAGGAGGCAAGAGGACTAGACCAACCATGGGGAGGACTACGAATAATAGCAGTAGGGGACTTTGCACAACTTCCGCCTATATCTATAAATATAGAAAACAAAGAATGGGCATTTCTCCATAATGTTTGGCAAGAATCTAATTTTACATCCATTCAATTAAAAACAGTTGTTCGTACAAAAGACCAAAAATACCTAAAATTACTTAAAGCCGTACGCGAGGGCAATAATATAAAAGAAATTGATGAATATATGAAATCAAAAATATTTGAAGAATCAGATGAATTTGAAGTTACAAGACTGTACCCGCACAGAAAAAGTGTAGAAGCATTTAATTTAAAAAAATTACATGAATTAGACGGCAAGCTATGGGAAATAGAAACCACATACAAAGGAAGTAAAATAAATAAAGAGATACTAAAAAAGAAAGCACCAATACCCGAAACATTACTACTTAAAAAGGGTGCAATAATCATGATACGAAAAAATGATATTTCCCATACAGAAGATCAAATGAAATACGTAAATGGAAGCCTTGGATACATACAAGAAATATCTGATGAAGAATTGGTAATAGATTTATTTACAGGTAAAAAAATATTTTTAACAAAACAAAGTTTTGAAATGTTTAACGGAGAAGGGGAGTCAGTAGCACAAGCCTACAACTTTCCTGTAAATCTAGCTTGGGCTTCTACTATTCATAAAGCGCAGGGTGCCACGCTAGACCGAGTTTTAGTTAATCTACAAAGTTTATGGGAACCTGGCCAAGCATATGTTGCATTAAGTAGAACCCGCAGTGGAGAAGATTTGTATATAAATAGCTGGTCATCAAATTCTATAATTGTAGAACCTAAAGTTACAGAATTTTATGAGGGGTTAGAATAAGTAACTGATTACTTTTATCATAGAGGATTACAGCATCAATCAGCAAAATATTTTAATAATAGTCTCCCTCTCCCTAGGAGATGGAGGAGGAGAGGGCAGATAGCGCAAATAATAATATTTAATAATGGAAGTAAACAAAATATTGCAGGTAGAATTAAACTATGACAATGCGATTGAAATAGGAAGTGCTGGAGGTAGAAAATTTACAGCAATACCTTCAAAAATAAAAATTTCATATACTTTTGAAAAAAATGACAATTAAGAATCTAATTGGGTATTCGCAAGTTGTCTTGCTTGAACAATCTCTTCCCCATGAACAATCTGCCGAGCACTCTCAACCAACTCCAGACTATTCTCAATGTGACATCGATTCTGTGTGCATGCGTCACGAATAATCTGCTCGCACGCACTTGCTGTCTCAATATCCTCGGTACGCTTGACCCACTTGAGAAAGGCCGATACCTGAATTTCGTTTGTTAGATCCATATCGCCTCCATCCGTAAAGACTACCGAAATCTACTCTCAACTTGCGATTCGTGCAAGAGAGGAATCTAAAAAACATTCAGAAGGTGTGGGAGCATGGCCGACTTATTTTTTTCTATCGTGAAACTTTTGGTGTACCTGTTTAAGTTCGGGATTAGTAACATGCGTATATATTTGTGTAGTCGAAAGATCTTTATGCCCAAGTAATTCCTGAACAGAACGTAAATCTGCTCCATTTCTTAAAAGATCTGTAGCAAAACTATGACGCAAGGTATGAGGAGAAGGATCTGATACTATTCCTGCAATAAGGGCATATTTTTTTACAATGTTATAAATAGATATACGAGAAAGACGAAATTCTTCACCTGGAGGCATAGCATTTACAGCATCATTTAAATTTCTTATAAAAAGAGGAGACAGGTGATCCAATCTACACTCCATATATTCTTTTATATTATCCACTGCGGTATCACTTAAGAAAACAACTCGAATTTTCCCACGTTTACCACGAACTGAAATCTCCCTTGTGTCAAAGTTTAAATCTTTTCGATTCAAGCTTCGAAGTTCTGCTAAGCGAAGACCAGTAGAAAAAAATAAATGTAGTATTGCACTGTCACGTTTTCCAATTTTTGTGGTAGGGGACGGCGCGTTTAATAAACGGACTAGTTCTTCCATGGTAAGCACCTTCACCTGCCTCTCCTCCTCTTTAAAACGCTGTACCCTGTCTGGTGGATACACATCTAGCTCTTCATCTTGAAGTAAATACCGCAAAAAAGCCCTTAAAACAGTTAAATGGTAGTTTTTCGTCCGCACAGAGAGTTTTGTACCTTTTCGAGTAGTTGTAGTCCCCAACTTAGCTTTTAGGTCTCGTACAACGAGTTTATTTAAGGCAAGGGGATCATTTACAGAAAGAAGTTCAGAAACGAGATTTAATGACCTTCGATAGTTATCTATAGTCAAAGATGATTTATTTTCTTCTGCCTGTAAATAAACTAAATATCTTTCAATTGCCTGTGAGAGTTCAGATTCTTGCATTATTGGAGAAGGGAGTAGTTTTCCACACCTATATTTAGGTTAACATAATGCATTTTATGTTAATAATGAATTGACATGTGGAAAACTACAGTATTCAACACTAACATTTACTTAATGCAAGTTGCTAACACTTAATTACCATCAACATCTATAAATATATCTAATGAATAATACAAAATTCCTAAAACTTCTCGCAAGATAGATAATCTTTCAAAAACAATATCTGGTCTATCCCCTGCTGGGAGTGTACGAAAGTGCTCCCATCCTTGTCTAAAGGCTAGAAAACGTATTCTTGCTAAATGATATCCATCACTAATACCAACTATTGGTGCAATACAAGCCATTTCGTTAGCAATTATCCTTGAATACATCAAGTTTTCCCATGTTGAAGTAGCTTTATCTTCTAAATATATATCTTCAGGAGCAACCCCATACCTCATGGCTGTTCTTCTCATAACTTCTGCTTCACTATCATGTATTTCATCTCCTTTGCCACCAGTAAGTAATAATCTGCTTGCTATGCCAGATGTATATAAATTTGCAGCTGTTTTAACCCTTCTTTCTATGCCCGGACCAGAAACAGAACCTTTATGAACTGCAGCACCAAAAACTAGAACGCAATCAATTTTAGGAGCCAAAGATGTTCCATCCAGTTGTGAATACACATATACTAATAAACCAACAAAAATGAACATTAAAAAGATTAATAGTAGTACGAAACTCTTAAAAGCTAGCCTTATATGTTTATATTCTGGAATCATACGAAATTTTATAATTCAACATCTATAGAAATATGTGAAGGAATACTAGGAAGTTGATTATTCCATGGTGGCCAAATAGAAATTGAGGCATCTTCTACTTCTGGAAGATTTTTTAGTATTCTTAGAGCTACATCTTTATCTTTTCCTAAAATCATATCTCTTGCCTTTTTACCAAATTTAGCACCATTTGGACTCAAAGGATCCAATATATATTCTTCTGTACCCGAAAGATCTACAGTTAACTTAATCCATGACAAATCATCTGAATAGTCTATTACATGCGTAATAAGCCTTTCCATACTTATTGTTTCTCCTAACAAACGCTTTCCATCTTCAACATGTGTTCTTAATTCAGAACTAAGCATATTTAATATGGCCTGAGAATCATAAGCATATGCAATATATTCTATTGTTCCTGTAATAGGAACAGAAGCCACATACTGACCAAGAAATTGATCAGGTAGCTGTATATTATTGTACTGCGATATTGTCAATTCATCGTAATACAAAATTTCCATATATTCATCTTCATGTGTTGAGTTGTAAACTTCTTTGTGTTCATCTACCAATTGTTTAGCTTCTGCTAAAAGTTCTTGTTCTAATAAAGCTTTTGCTACTACTAAATCATCTGAATGAAGAACTTTTCTATATTCAGTAACTCCTCCAATAGCAAGCTGCTCATTTTCTGCAAATATTAATAATTGTTCTTCTGGTGTTAAACCTGGAAAATTCCAGTGCAATCCAGCAGGAACATTTCCTCTATCACCTATTATTTCTCCATAAATATCCTCATTGTCTGCAGCTGCCTTTACAATTTTTCTTTCACCAGAATGAATATTTACAGGTTCTTGCAAACGGAAAATCATACCTGCATGATTCATAGCTCTAGTCCTCTTTCGCAAACTATAACTTTCTTCAGAATTATTAATTACTGTTAATAAAGTTGTAGCATTTTCTCCTATAAACTCTTTGCTTATTTGATCAAATGTAATTGTTTTATCAATAGAATAATGTATTGGTATCAACTCTATTGTTCTTACTCTCTGAGGAATATCTACACTAGAACCAGATGAAACAAGAAAGATATTTGCAGTATGAGTAATAGTTTCACCTTTTGGCTTAACAGTTACCTCAGAAGAAGGAAGTAAGCGAAATAATACAAAGAAAAAAAGAAATAAAGAAAAAATAATTAAAATCCATACTCTAAGCTTTGGCAGACTTAGAAGACCCATAGATTGTAAATTATTCCTCAGTCTTTGTTGCCATACTGCAGGAGAAAAAAGACGAATTGCTTCATCTGTAGCCCTATTGCTTCCAAGAATATTTTTTAAATCAGCAATACGTTCTATAACGCGTATTCCTCTTTTTCTAGCATCTACAATTATTTTTCTCTCCTTGGTTGCAATTCTAATCCTACTGCTAAGTACTGCTATAGCATCCAAAAATTTTGCTCTTTCAGTAGCATTTCGTGCAAGTAGTGCATCTGGACCAGAAAGGATAAGGAGTAAACTCCCCTCTTTTTCTTTCAAGCGCTTCGCAAGAGCCCGCCAAGACTCAGCCTCATCTGGAAATACAACAGTAAGTTGTGGCATAAAAAGATAAAATATTAACTAAATTAAAAATTTAAGAGCTGGAAGTTCTACACCAGAAAGAAATTCTAACATTGCTCCACCTCCAGTGCTTACCCAAGTATATTCATCTAAAGGAAGATTATATCTAATGTGGAAATCTGTAGTATCTCCTCCGCCAATTAAAGATATTGCTCCATTTTTTGTAGCCTTATTAACAGCATTTGCAATAACTTTAGATCCTTTTGAGAATGACTGAGTCTCATATTTTCCAAGAGGTCCATTCCAAATAATAAGACCAGAATTTTCTATAATATATGCATAATCTAAAGCTGTTTTTTCGCCAATATCAAAAATAATCATGTCATCTGGCACTTCACTAGAAGCAACATTCAACATGTTTGCTTCATCAGATGCAAAATCTGCAACTAGTGTATCTGAAGGAAGATACAAAGATGCATTTCCTTCCTCATTACTAAGAGACAATATTTTCTCAGCCTCTTTCTTATGTTCTTCTTCAAATTTAGAACAACCAATTTTTTTGCCAGATGCACACAACAACGAATTTGCAATTAGTCCTCCTACCAAAATATTTTCTCCTACAGAAAAGAAATTCTCTATAACGGGAACTTTTGTTTCCAATTTTGCACCACTTATTACTAAAGTTATTGGCTTTGGGGGGTTTTTAAATACAATACTTAAATTGGCTACTTCCTTTTCAAGATGCATACCCATATAGGAAGGAAGATACTTAGGAATGCCTGTCATACTTGCATGATTTCTATGACAATTTGTAAATGCATCATTTACAAAAATATCTGCTAAAGAAGACAATTCCTTTGCTAATTCATCTCGCCCATCTTCATTTTTACTTTTTTCTCTAGAATCAAAACGAACATTTTCTAGAAGTAATACTTCTCCTAGCTTTAAAGAA
>DAOWDW010000077.1 GCA_030638845.1 Candidatus Peregrinibacteria bacterium
GGTAAATTTAGACTTGATAAATTGATAAAATTGCTATGAATATAGTCTTTCTTGCATGAATATTGGCTTAATCTGTCATTTGAGGCTTCTAAATTCGCTTTGTCCGCATCTAATGCAGTAAATGTGCCATTTCCCTCTATCGCCTTAAGCATTTTTTCTGCATGACCACCTAAGCCCACAGTTACGTCTAAAATGGATTCTCCAGATGAAGGATTCAGTAGAGAAATTACCTCCTCTAAAAGTACCGGTTTATGGCTAAATTTGGGCTTCATCTATGTCAAGAAGATACGTGATAATTAAGTATAGTCAACCATTGACATTGGTTGGCATTTCTTTCAAAGTAGTATACTTTGTTTACTGGAATTTCCCTTGCATTAAGTTTATTTCTTAGTGCCCCGGCATCTGCAGATTTGACTCAACACACCTCACATGCAATTTGGCAACCAGCTATAGGAGACCATATAGTCGTAGATACAAATAACAATATGGGTTACTTATATCATAATAATGGAAATTATTTGTCATTCCGAGTAGCAACTGGTCAAAAGCGAAATGTTTATTACATTGGTAGATATTACAATGCAAAGACACCAGATAGGAAATGGGAAATGAAAACAAGACACGTAAAAGGAGACAGAGTTACTTTTGGTCCGACTGGAAGATTTTTAAGACTATATAATGAAGGCTCTCACACAGCATATGGAATTCATGGTCACCGAGATGCAAACGTTATGCTAGAAGATAATATGAGATTTAGAAGCATGGGTTGCATAATTGTTTCCGAAAATATTTTAAATATTATAGAAAATACCTTTGAAATAAATGAAGGAAATGTAAGTGTAGAAACTGTAAATGGCTTACAGGAAGTTAAGCAGTAAAGCATAGAAATCAGTGAAGCAGTAACTTGACATAAAAAAGACTTTCCATAGACTATACCCCCTATGCGAAATCCAATTGCACCAACAGAACAATTACATATAGATAATTCTAATAAAAAATTCACAGAACATGAAGTTGCAAAAGTAGTGAAAGAAGCTATTTTAGAAGCTTTATTATTAGATAATGTTGAAATTGATATGACAGAAAATGGCGAATCTGTAGAGAGACTTGGAATAGATAGTTGTAGTTTATTGGGAGTAACAGTAGCCATTGAAAATGACTTAGGAATTATTGTAGAAGAAGCTTTTTCTAAAGCTAGTAATCCAAGTCAAATTTGTAATACAGCCAGAGAGCTTCTTGGTGATAAATTGAAGGCTTAATAAATTTCGTATCAGAAAAAACTAGCAAACAAGGTCATCTATTCGTACACTATGTCTGGTTAGGAGAGGTGCCAGAGTGGTCGAATGGGACACACTGCTAATGTGTTGACTGGGTTACACCGGTCCGAGGGTTCGAATCCCTCTCTCTCCGCCATGATCTGCTTCGCAAGCTTAGTAGAATTGGCTATATCTTTGGTCTGCGTAGCTTGCGTAGCAAACAATTAAGCTAATTTCCTAGAAGACAATATGTTTTTAATATGAGTATCTGGCAAATACTTTAAAAGCTCTAGCCCCAACATACAGCTTCCAGCAATAACTATTGCTTTTATCCATTCGGTCACAGGTAATGGATACAAATGGAATACTTCGTTTAATGGTGTGTAAAGCAAGAAGAAGTGAAGAATAATAGGAACAGAAATAGCTCCAATTAAATACTTGTTGGAGAAAAATCCTATTTCCCAAATAGGACGCCTACTTCTTATGCTAAAAGCCAACATTAATTCAAATAGTATTCCCATAGTAAGTGTTACGGTTCTAGCTTCTTCTATAGGATTTCCTATACTAATTTCAGATAAAAATAGAAGGAATGCAGCGGCAAAAGCTACTACTCCTGCAAGTACAAGTCTGCCCCATTCTCCGCACAGAAGATGCTCATTTGGGCTTCGTGGTGGTCTTTTCATAATATCTTTCTCAGCTTTTTCCATACCAAGCGCAAGTGCTGGTAGTCCATCTGTCATTAAATTGATCCATAGTATATGGATTGGTAAATATGGAAGTGGAAGACCTAAAACAATAACTGTTAAAATTAAAAGTAATTCATCAAAGTTTGCGCGAAGTAGATAAACCACAAACTTTTTAATATTGTCATAAATTCTTCTACCCTCTGCAATTGCTTTTACAATAGTAGAATAATGGTCATCTGCTAAAACAATTGCAGATGCTTCTCTTGCAACTTCTGTACCTACTTTTCCCATTGCTATACCTACATGTGCTCCTTTAAGTGCTGGCGCATCATTAACTCCATCTCCTGACATAGCAACTATGTGTCCGTTATCTTGCAAACATTTTAGAATCTGAAGTTTGTTTTCTGGAGAAACACGTGCATAAACAGAGGTTTTTTCTACTACTTTTTTAAGTTTATCATTAGACAGTTTGTCTAAATCTCTCCCTTCCATTGCCTCACCTTTTATTCCTACCTTAGCCGCAATTGCCATAGCAGTTTGCAAATTATCTCCAGTTATCATCATTGTTCTTATGCCTGCATCTATAGCTTCTTTAATAGATATATTTACACCCTCTCTTGGTGGATCTTCCATAGCTATTAGTCCTACAAATCTTGTTTTCCCATTTTCTTCTACTGCACAGGCAAGTACTCGCAATCCTTTAACTGCAAATTTTTCATTGTGATTTAATATTTCTTTTTCTTTATGACCTGTAATAGAAGCAATCTTTTCTGGAGCACCCTTAAAAAAGAATTTATCTCCATGCTTAGTTTTCATGTACTTCTCTTCGGAGGTAAATGGAACCGGTTCATCATCTATATCTAAACGTTTAACACCCAAATTTTGCGCATACACAAGAAGACCAATTTCTGTTGGATCTCCTAAATTTGGTAATTTTGCCCTATTACAAGAAGCAGCTATTTGAGCTAGTAATTTATCATCATCCTTCTCTCCATCTTCTATTACCCAAGTTTCCACAACTGTCATAGAATTTTGAGTTATTGTTCCAGTTTTATCTGCACAAATAACATCTACACTTCCAAGTGTTTCAAGCGCATCTAACCTTCTTACAAGTGCATTCTTTTTTACCATCCTTCTTACTCCCATAGCTATACAAACTGTTACAACTGCAGGTAATCCTTCAGGAACTGCAGATACCGCTAAACTTACACCAATCAATAACATTGCAAAAGATGATGCTCCAGTTAGTATTCCAACAGTTACAATTATTAAACAGAGTGTAATTACAACCGCTCCAAGTAATCTTCCTAATTTTCTCATTCTTTGTTGAAGTGGAGTATCTGGCAATTTCATTTCAGATACGAGCGTAGCAATTTTTCCAATTTCAGTTTTTATTCCAGTAGCAGTAATTACGCACTCAGCAGAACCTCTTGTGGCAATTGTTCCTGCAAATAGCATATTTGTTCTTTCTGCTAGGTGCCTATTTTCATCTAATGAGCTTGCCTCTTTATCTACAGCAGTAGATTCTCCAGTTAAACTAGATTCATTAACTCTAAAATGTGATCCATTAATTAGTCTTCCATCTGCAGATATTTTATCTCCAGCTTCTAATATAACTATATCTCCTAGTACTAATTCGCGGGAGGAAATCTGCATTTCTTTTCCATCTCTTCTAACTCTAGAGTGAGGAGACGTTAATTTTTCAAGCATTGCAATTGCCTCTTCTGCTTTATGCTCTTGAACAAAACCAAGCACCGCATTTAAAAGTACTATTGCTAAAATTACTATGGCATCTAAAAAACTTTCTATACTTAAAGGGCCTTCTTCTAAGAAAGGCATTGCGATAGAGATAGCAAGTGCAGCAAAAAGAATGTAAACCATAGTGTCTCTAAACTGATTTAGAAACAAAAGTAACAATGACTTCTTCTTTTTGGGAAGTTCATTAAAGCCATATTTCTGGTGTCTTTTAATTACTTCATTAGAAGATAGTCCATTTATAGTTGATCCTAATTGTTTCAAAACATCATCCGTTTGTAATTCGTGCATAGTAAAATAACTATAAGGGAAAACAAATTGTATTTATAGACATAATTTATATAATGAGAGATTAAGGCAGACACTCACTATATAAATTATAGATGATTTATAACACATTTTCGTAGTACACTAGAAATATGACAAACGTTATTGGAATAGATGTAGGTGGAACAAAAATTGCAGCAGCAAGATTTAATTTGGAAACATGGAAAAATGAAAAGCAGATAAGAAAAGATACAGACAGTAGTTTGGGATTCAATCATGTGTTTGGTTACATTGTAGATGCAATTAATGAATTGAAAGACGAAGATACAAAAGCGATAGGAATAGGAGTACCAGGATTAGTTAACAAAGTTGATGGAGTAATACTAAATATGCCAAATATCCCCGAAGGAAAAAATATTGACTTAAAAAAATTACTTTCTAATAAGATTAACTTGCCAATATTTGTAGATAATGATGCTAATTGCTTTGTATTAGCAGAAAGCATGTACGGAGCAGGAAAAGGGCATTCTGTTGCAGTTGGCATAACTATGGGAACAGGGGTAGGAGGAGGAATTGTTATAGATGGCAAGGTATTTCACGGAGCTACTGGTTTTGCAGGTGAATTTGGCCATATGCTTTTAAAACCTGGAAATCCTCCTTTTGAAACGGATGATAAAAGAGGTGATGTAGAACAATTCCTATCTGGATCTGCAATGGGCAGAAGATGTAAAGAGGCAGATAGTCCAGATGAATATTTATCTGGAGATACATGTGAATTTATGCATCCGGATATTCGTAAGGAAATTGCATGGCTTGTCACAAATTTAATTCACACTTTAAATCCATCAGTATTAATTTTTGGTGGCAGTGCTGGAAGAGCACTTGCACCACATTTAAAAGAAATGAAAGAAGTACTTAAACTTTGGACACTACCAGGTACACCATTACCAGAACTTAAGATCGCTATCTTAAAAGATTCTGCTATTCAAGGTGCCGCTTTGATTACTATATAGTGTGAAGTAAGAAAATAAATATATTAATAAATTAAATATTTTCGCATTTCTTTTATTTTCGCATTTCTTTGCTTCTGTTACACTAGATATATGCAACTTGGAATAATTGGACTGGGAACAATGGGTGCAAATCTTGCACGAAATGCAGCACGAAACGGTGCAAATGTATTTTTATACAATCGTACTACAGAAAAGACAGATGAATTTATGAAAGAGTTTGGAAGCGATGGAAGATTTGTCCCATGCAATTCACTTAAAGATCTTGTTAGTGGGATGGATGGTGCACGTTCAATTTTGATTATGGTTAAAGCTGGAAAAGCTGTAGATGCTGTAATTAATGACTTAGTACCTCTACTTTCATCTAGTGATAACATAATAGATGGCGGGAATAGCTTATTTACAGATACCAATAGAAGAGAGAAAGAATTGAAAGACAATAATATCAATTTCTTAGGTCTAGGAATAAGTGGCGGAGAAGAAGGTGCGCTAAATGGACCAAGTATAATGCCAGGTGGAAGTAAAGATGCCTACAAAAACTTAGAACCATTACTACAGGCAATGGCAGCAGATGATGGCGAAAGTGGCAAATGTGTTTCCTATTTAGGGAATGGTGGCGCAGGACACTTTGTAAAAATGGTACATAACGGAATTGAATATGGTGTTATGCAATTAATTGCAGAAGTTTATGCTGTACTTAAAAATGTTGGCAAATTATCTAATTCTGAATTAGCTGACGTGTTTTATAATTGGTGCAAAGATGATGGAATGTCTTCCTATTTATTAGAAATAACAGCAGAAATATTTACTAAGAAAGATGAAGATGGATCTGATTTAATAGATAAAATTAAAGATAAAGCAGGTCAAAAAGGAACAGGAAAATGGACTACGCAGTCAGCACTTAATTTCGGAGTTGCTATACCTACTATTAACTCTTCTGTAGATGCACGTATTTTATCTGGAAGTGAGGAAGGCAGAGTCGAAAACTCTAAATTTACTCTCACAATCGAAGATTATTGTGATTTGCCTCCAAAAGATAAATTAATAAGTTTAGCAAAAAATGCATATAAGCTTTCTTTGTTAACTACATATTCTCAAGGGTTTGATCTACTTAAAAAAGCTTCAAAAGAAGAGAATTGGAATTTAGATTTATCTGAAATTGCAAGGCTTTGGAGAGGTGGATGCATAATTAGAAGTGCTGTACTTTCTATTTTCCAAAAGAAGTATTTAAGTGATGAATTAATATCTCAGGATACTTTGGAAAAAATAATAAATATATATAAAGATGAACCTCAACGAAATTGGAGAAAATTTATTTCAATTGCCATAAGTAACGGAATACCTATACCAGCATTATCTTCTAGTATTACATGGTTCGATGCCTTAAGAACTGAAAAACTTCCACAAAACTTAATACAAGCTCAAAGAGATTTTTTCGGGGCACATGAGTATGAAAGAATTGGAGAGGAGGGACAGTTTCACACAAACTGGAACAATCAAGTGAAATAAGTAGTAAGTGAAGTAAGTGAAATAAGTATTTTTTAAAAAAGTACTATGAGAAGTATTGCATAAATATATAAAGTAGTTGATTGTATTTAGCATGACTAATAAAGGACCACTCGAAGATAAATCATACAAATTTGCTCTTGAAGTAATTAGAATTTGTAAAATAATTATTTCAAATAACAAAGAATATATTCTAACAAAACAATGTATTAGATCTGCTACAAGTATTGGAGCAAATGTTTCTGAAGCACAGCAATGTGAAAGTAGAAGAGATTTTATCTGTAAGTTAGCAATTTCGGCTAAAGAAGCATATGAAACACGATATTGGCTCTTTTTATTAAGAGATTCAAATAATTTAGATGAGAAATTTACACAGCAGTCATTACAATCAGTAGATGAAATAATCCGTATGCTTGTTTCAAGCATCAAAACAGCAAAAAGAAATCTATAGTATAGGTTTGGTATTTATTTCACTTACTTCACTTGTTTCACTTACTTCACTTATTAATGGATTTCCAGTCTTCCATAAACGTCTTAAGACCAGTATCTGTTAATTTGTGAAGAGGAAGCTTTTTAAATACAGCGTAAGGAATAGTACAAATATCTGCACCTAGCTGGGCGGCATCTGCAATATGTCTTGGGTGACGAGTAGATGCTACTAATACTTCTGTATCAAAATTATAAAAACTCCAAGCTTGCATTATTTCACTTATTAACTCCATTCCATCTTGACCTATATCGTCTAGTCTTCCAATAAATGGACTTATCATACTTGCTCCAGTTTTTGCAGCTAATATTGCCTGATTTACCGAGAATATAAGGGTTGTGTTTGTTCTAATTCCTTTACTTTTACAATACGAAAGAGTTTTTAGCCCTTCAACTGTCATTGGTACTTTAACAACTACGTGCTTATGCCAACCCGCATATTCATCTGCTTGCTTTTTCATATCTTCAAATTTCTCTGCTGTAACTTGTGCACTTACATTTGGAACTAATTTACACATTTCAAGCACCGTTTCTTTAAAATTTCCACCCTCCTTAGCAACTAAAGATGGATTTGTAGTCACGCCATCTAACACTCCCCAAGAGGCTATTTCTTTTACCTGGTCTATATTTGCTGTATCTAAGAAGAGTTTCATACTAATGAGGAAAACAGTAGAAGTATAAATAGTATGCCAATTTTTGTTTGATTCTACTAGTAGAAATCAATCTTTCTCTGTAACAATACAAGTCAAATGAATAGATTTCTTCTCCTAATATTCGCACTTTTACTTTCTGCATGTAATTCTTTTACTTATATAGCAGATGACAAAGTTGATAATTCACCAAGTAAATTAAAACTTGATGTTCCTTTTACAACTCAAGCTCCAAATGCAAATTGGGATGACCCATACCAAGAAGCATGTGAAGAAGCATCATTAATTATGGTTCATTCTTATCTATCTAATATAGATTTAAATATAGAAAATTCTGATGAAATGATATTAAATCTAATTAAATGGGAAAAAGAAAATAGTTACGCACAAGATGTTACATTAGATCAACTTGCGATGATTGCTGAAAAGTATTACAAATATGAGACAGAAATTATAAACAATCCAAATATTGATGATATTAAAAAACAGATAGAGAAAGGTAACCCTGTAATAGTACCTGTTGCTGGTAGAAATCTTGGAAATCCATATTTCTCTGGCGAAGGCCCTTGGTACCACATGCTTGTAATAATTGGATATAAAGGAAATAAATTTATAACAAATGACCCAGGGACAAAAAGAGGAGAAGGTTATAAATATAATTTTGATGTTTTATTGGATGCTATCCACGATTGGACAGGGGTGAAGGAAGAGATAGAGGCAGGCGGGAGGAAGATATTGGTTGTACACATGCGAAGTGAAATAAGTGAAGCAAGTAGTAAATGAAATAAATAGCAAATCTAAGTACTTTATATAAAATACTTATTTCACTTACTTCACTTACTACTTATTTCACTCTGCTAAGCTGTCAACATCATTACGCAAAGAAGTACAATTGCAGAAACATTAATCCCAATTAAGGATTTTGGAGATTTTTGCTGAAGCTTTCGCATATAAATCTTTGGTAAATGCTAAGTAGAAATCATCAAATATTTAAGACGGCAGATGCAGAGCGTACCCCTAAGAAAATAAGATGCAATATGGAAACACTTGCACTCATTTAAAAGTTTTATCTAAAGTTATATTAAGTTGAGAGTGACATTGCATTTCTCTAGACTGTGAACACAATTCCCCTAAAAATTCATGTCGATACAAAGACCAAATATAAAAGAACTAGTGGATAAAGATGTCAACACAGTTCCTATGTCTTGCCAAAGAGTAATGCAGGCAAGTAACCCTATCGACAGTATTTGGGTGGGACCAAATGAAGCGGAAGAAATTGGAAAAGATGATTTAGAAGCCTATAATTTGGCACATCAAATTTTATGTCATTTAGCAATTAAAGCTCCTAGAGAACATAGTTCTGGGCACCCAGGTGGCTCTATGTCTGCTTTTACATTTTCATACTTTATTAATAAATATAGAGATCCATCAATAGACCAACCAATGCGAATGAGCGCAGGACATTTATCTATTTTAGCTTTTGGACTTGAGTGGATGTTTGGGAGAAATGGCAATGATGAAAGACTTAAAAATCCAGATGAGATAATTAAAACCTTTCGTACTCCAAATGGGCTACCAGGGCATATAGAAGCTGGAATAGGAACAATTCCATTTGGTACAGGTCCACTTGGAAAAGGGGTATCTAACGCATTAGGAGTAGCACTTGGTCTTAAAATAAATAAAAAAGATGGCATTGTAGATGTACTACTTGCAGATGGAGACAGCCAAGAAGGACAAGTTTATGAAGCATTTCGTTTAGCCTCACAATTAAAATTAGATAATTTAATTGTCCATGGAGATTTTAACGACATACAACTTGGTGCCCTTCCTAGTGAAACTGTTGCTTCAGATTTTTCCTCTATGGCAGCTGCTGCAGGATGGCAAGTTATTGAAGTACAAAATGGAAATAACCCACATCAAGTTTCTACTGCCATAAAAAAAGCAAATGATTTTACTGGAAATGGGAAGCCAATATTTATTTGTTATTACACAACCATGGGCTATGGAATTAGCTTTATGGAAGAAGCATCTAACACTGGAGGAAAAATTTATCATGGAGCACCATTAAATGATGAAGAAGCAGAAATCGCACTAAAGGAACTAAAACCACTCAATGAACTTGTTAATGAATTTGAACCATACAGAAATAATGAAAAACAACGATTTGAAAAAAACTCTCCAACTAAAACAAATATATTAATTGATTTTGATTCCAGTAAATTATCTAACTATAAAAGAAGTATTACAGAAGAAAAAGGTGCCGCGAGAAAAGACTTTGGTGCAACTCATTTAAAGAATCTACTAAAAGCTGATCCGCGGATTATTATCCTACATGCAGACCTCGCAGGTTCTGGTGGTTTTGACAAAATTGACGATACAGTGACATTAGCTGATGGATCTAAAATGCCACGAGTACTAAATGTAGGAGTTGCTGAAGCAAACATGGCAATGATGGCAGCAGGGCTTAGACAGGCTGGAATGCTACCAATTACATACACATTTGCAGCATTTGGAACAAATGAGGCTAGGGCAAATGCAAGATTGATTGATATAAACTGTCAACATACTAGATGTGGTGTTCTTCATGATTGCACGCATGCCGGATTGAGTGTTGGAGAAGATGGTGAAACTCATCAAGAGCGTCATTATTTGAATATTCCATTTGATAATACAGAAGTTTGGATGACAGCAGACTCTAACCAAGCTGCAGCTATGGCAGAACAGGGACTTAATATAATTGCTGACGGAAAACAAAGTGTATATACATTCTTTCCAAGAGACGGGCACGAACAACTCAAGTCACCAGACGGATCTATAATTTATGATGGAACTTACGTATTTGATGGAAAAGCAGACCTAATTCGTGGGCAAGGAAATGTATCTGATCATATAACTATAATTGCAACAGGCTTACCTGTTCATAGTGCTGTAGCCGCAGCAGATGCTTTGTCTAAAGGAAAAAATCCATTATCTGTAAGAGTGTTAAATGTGGCTTGTGTAAGACCACTTGATGCATCTGCGATATTACAATCTGCATTAGAGACTGGTCATATAATTGTTGTAGAAGACCATAGTAGTGAAAGTGGACTAGCCGCTCAGGTTGCAGATGTAATTGCAGACTTCTCACTCCCCTGCTCTCTTAGAAGACTAGGAGTTAACCAATATTTCCCATCAGCAAAAGCAAAAGAATTGTACCTAATGGCTGGAATAGATGAAGAAAGCATTATTGATGCAATAGAGGACGAAATTCGATCTGAAGTATGTGGAGGCGAAGATGCATTTGTGAGTGCAGTGTCTGAAATAATTAACAATCTCCGTAATAGCAGATTTAAAGAAAGTGCACTTCCATTCCTATCTAAATTGCAAACAGAGAAAGGATATATAGATTCTCTGAGAAAATTTTGGAAAAATAAAGAATGTCCCGTGAATGAGTTACCAAAGAATGAGGAGCTTCTTAAAAAGATAAAAGAAATCTTTTA